>CALCPL010000067.1 GCA_937897125.1 uncultured Candidatus Pelagibacter sp.
CCTCTCTATTCGTCGGCAGCGTCAGATGTGTATAAGAGACAGGCATTATCATCAGGTGGGTTTGTTGACATCTTAACATTATCTGTAACAATTCCTGTGCCATCTTCTTTAACTCTGATTTGAACATTGTAATCAATAACTCTTTTTACAGCGACTAATATTTTCATTATGCTCTTAATAAATTATTTTCAGGATCGTATGGACTTTCTTCTAAAATTGTACAATCATACATTTTACCAAGAATATCAATTTTCAATTTTTGCCCTGGTGTCGCAATCTCTGGTTTGACCATTCCTAATGCTATTGATTTTCCAAGTCTAAAACCAAAATCTCCTCCAGTTGCACGTCCAATAACTTTTCCATTATCGTAAATTGGATTATTTCCTAAAACGTCTGCATCATCTATATTGTGAACTTCTAATGTAACCAATTGATTTGAAAATCCTTTTTCTCTCCATTTGTTCAAAGCTTCTAGTCCTATAAAGTTTCCTTTGTTCGGATGAATAAATCTATCTAACCCAGATTCGTAAGGTGAGTATTCAATTGATAATTCTGTACCAACAAGTTTATAAGATTTTTCAAGTCTCAAACTATTCATTGCTCTAATTCCATAAGGCTTAAGACCTAAATCTTTTCCAGCTTCCATTAATCTATCAAAGATGTGATTTTGATATTCAATTGGATGGTGTAACTCCCAACCTAGTTCGCCTACAAAGTTTACTCTCATAGCGTTAACTGGTGCGTTACCAACATCAACATTTTTTGCACTCAACCATTTAAAGTTTTCACTTGAAAAATCATCTCTTGATACTCTTGTCATTAACTCTCTAGCTTTAGGGCCAGATACAACAAGTACACCCATACTATTTGTTAAGTTTTCAAATTGAACAGTACCATCAGTTGGCATCCACTTTTGAATCCAGTCATGGTCTAATCTTTGATTTGCTCCTGCAGAAACTAAGTAATAACTTCCCTCAGCTTCTTTCATAATTGTAAATTCAGAGTGCACTCCACCTTTAGTATTAAGTGCATGACACAATCCAATTCTTCCAATTTTTTTAGGAAGTTTATTTGCAACTAAATAATCTAAAAACTCTTCAGCACCAGGTCCTTTAATTCTACATTTTGCAAATGCAGTCATATCTAAAAGACCAACATTTTCTTTTACATTTTTGCATTCTTGCTCAATTGCTTTAAACCATTTTGATCTTCTAAATGACCAATCATCTTTTTGCTCCATGCCATCAAGTGCAAAGAAATTAGGTCTTTCCCAGCCAAATTTTTGACCAAATACTGCACCTAATGCTTTCATTCTGTCATAACAAGGTGAGGTTCTTAATTCTCTAGCAGCCCCTCTTTCTTCATCTGGGTAGTGAACTTTAAATACATGATTATAAGCTTCTTCGTTTTTCTCTTTTAAATAAGATTTTGTTGCATAATCACCAAACCTTCTTGGCTCAACACCAAGCATATCTATTGTTGGCTCACCATCAATTATCCATTCAGCAAGTTGCCAACCCGCTCCTCCTGCTGCAGTTATTCCAAAACTGTGTCCTTCATTAATCCAAAAATTTTTTAATCCCCATGCTGGTCCAACAATTGGGTTTCCATCTGGTGTATAACAAATTGCACCATTATAAACTTTCTTAACTCCTACTTCTCCAAAAGCTGGTACACGGTGAATAGCTCCTTCTATATGCGGTGCTAGTCTATCTAAATCTTCTTGAAATAATTCATACTCTGAATCTTTTGATGGGCCATCAACGTAACAAGCTGGTGCACCATCTTCATATGGTCCTAATATTAAACCACCCGCTTCTTCTCTCATATACCATCTGCTATCACTATCTCTTAAAACTCCCATTTCAGGTAAGCCATCTTTTTTTCTTTTTACAATATCTGGATGAGGTTCAGTTACAATATATTGGTGTTCAACAGGAATTACTGGAATATCTAATCCAACCATTTTTCCAGTTTGTCTAGCAAAGTTTCCAGAACAAGAAATTACATGTTCACATTCAATTGCACCTTTATCTGTTTCAACAATCCAACCATCTTTAGTTTGTTTCATTCCAACTACAGCTGTGTTTCTATAAATCTCTGCACCTAAATTTCTAGCACCTGTTGCCATTGCTTGTGTTAAGTCAGCTGGCTGAATATATCCATCTTCAGGGTGTTGGATTGCTCCAAGTAAATCCTCTGTACGGCACAATGGCCAAATTTCTTTTACTTGATCTGGTGTTAAAAATTTTACATCTACACCAATTGTTTGAGCGACACCTGCGTATTGATGATACTCATCCATTCTATCTTTAGTGCTTGCTAAACGAATATTTGATACAACACTGAAACCAACATTTTGTCCGGTCTCTTCTTCTAATTTTTTATAAAGATCCACTGCATACTTATGAAGCTGTCCAACTGAATAGCTCATATTAAATAATGGAAGTAGACCTGCTGCATGCCAAGTAGATCCAGATGTTAATTCTTTTCTCTCAATTAAAACAACATCTGACCAGCCTTTTTTTGCTAAGTGATAAAGAGCACTAACTCCTACTACACCACCACCAACTACAACAACTTTAGCTTTAGATTTCATTAACACGATTCCTACTAAATTTTCATTACGAACGAAACAAAATTCGTTTACCCTCTAAATTAAATTGAAGATCCCAAGGGCATTGGAGCGGACACCATTGTGGTCAACCAGCAGTCCTTGAAAGGACCATCTATTTTATATTTTTCAACCTGCCATTTAAATTTGTAATAGGATTTGTCTTTTCCTAGAACGCTAACTTCAAACAAAGCTACTGAATTTGTAAGGTTTTCTTGAATAATTTCATGATCTAAATGATCTAATAGTATTTTATACGACTTACCCTTCAGCATGTTCTTGAACCTATCTAAAGGTCCTGTGCTTTTTCTATTGCTAGGATGGGCAAATTCCCATGTTTGTTCAATACCATTATCTATAGTGGGAGAGTTGTTTTTTTGTAAACTTTTCAACTGAATTTCCACAACCTGGTATGGCTCAATATTACTACTAGGCTTTATTAAATCAGCTTGTGAAATTGTGAGACTTAGAAAGTAAATTAATAAAGTTTTATATATTATTTGCTGTCTTTTTAACGTCTTCAAGAAATTCTTTTCGTTTTTCATCAGTTACAAACGGTACTGCAAAATATCTTCTGTATACAATATTATAAATGCCACACATGTGAAACACACCTCTTTTTAACCTTCTAATAGGTAAATTTAAAAAAAACGTTGTAACAGCTAACCTTGGAGATCCATAGGTACAAAAGATTATAGCCTTTTTATCCTTTAAGTTTCCAATTGGATAACCATAATTTCCAACTAATTTTCTAAATGTATAAGCCCAAGGTGGTGACAAAACTTTATCTATCCAACCTTCTACAATAGCTGGCATTCTAAAGTTCCAAATAGGAGCAATTAATACAATAGTATCACATTTCTCAATTCGTCTTCTGTGATCTAGAACGTCTTCTCCAGCTTGCTCTCCTGCAAAAACTGGATTGAATTTATCTTTATATAAATCTACACAATCAACTGTATTACCATTTTCTTCTGCTGTTTTAATAAATGTGTCTCTAATAGCAGCATTAAAAGACTTTTCATTGTAATGCCCATATAAAAGAAATATTTTTTTCATTAATTAGAGGGTATAGACTAGAAAAATTAAAAATCTATGAAAAATTTTTACGTAATTTCAGGTATTCATAAAGATCCAAATAAAATTGAGACCATCGTTAAAAGTGTAGAAAAAAGATTTGGGCCCTTTGAGGAGATTGAAGCTAATAATTTAGCTAAGAGTTTAATTCAAAAAAATATAGATGATTTTTATCATCGTGCTTGGGTTGTTAAATCTGACAATTTAACTAAATAAAACCCAACAAACATAAAGATTACAAAACTTACAGAATTTAAATTTAATAAAGCTAGTGATGCTATTGCTGGTCCAGGACATAATCCTGCTAAGCCCCAGCCTCCCCCAAAAAGTGATGAGCCTACAATTAATTTTTTATTTATTTCTTTATTATTTGAATAAGAAAATTTATCAGCAAAAATTGGTTTCTTATTGTTTTTAAATAAATGAAAAAATGGTGAGGATATTATTAAAGCTCCAATCATAACAAATGCTAATGATGGGTCCCATTCTCCAAAAATATTTAAAAAACCTAAGACTTTAGCCTGTCTCTTATACACATCTCCGAGCCCACGAGACAAGAGGCAATCTCG
>CALCPL010000068.1 GCA_937897125.1 uncultured Candidatus Pelagibacter sp.
ACTAATTATTCAACTGCTATGGAAATTTTATTTGAGGGTAGAGTATTTGATGCAGAAGAAGCATTTGAGAAAAAACTTGTTAACAGAGTAGTAGATGACAAAAATGTTGAAAAAGAAGCTTACAGATCAGCAGAACTAATATGTGAAGGAGCACCAAAAGTTGCAAGATGGCACAAGCAATTTGCAAGAAATATTTTAAAGAACGGTAAGGTGACTGAAAAAATAAACAATCTTGGTTATAAATGTTACGATACTGAGGATTTTAAAATTGGGTATAAATCCTTTTTGAATAAAACAAAACCTAAATTCAAAAATAAATAATAAATGACAGCTTCATTGAAGGGTATTCGTGTTTTGGAAATGTCTCAAATAATGGCTGGCCCAACTTGTGGATTATTATTAGCTGACCTTGGAGCTGAAGTTATAAAGATAGAAAAAACACCTGCTGGAGATGATACTAGAAATTTTCTCCCCCCTGAGATTAATGGAGAAGCTGCAGCATTTATGATGATGAATAGAAATAAAAAGGGAATAGCTTTAAATTTAAAAGATAAAGATGGAATAAAAATTTTTAAAGAAATGGTTAAAAATTCCGATGTAGTTCTAGAAAATTTTAGAAAAGGCACATTAGAAAAATTAGGTATTGGTTATAATGTGCTGTCTGAGATTAATCCTAAAATAATTCTTTGTGAAATATCTGGATATGGTAGAACTGGTCCTTATGCTGATAAAGGAGGGTTTGATTTAGTTGCTCAAGGAATGAGCGGTTTAATGAGTATAACTGGAGAGAGTAAAGATAAGCCCCCAATGAAAGTTGGAGCACCCATCACAGATATTACCGCTGGTTTGTTGGCTTCAAGTGGAATTTTAGCTGCATTAATTCATAGAGAAAAAACTGGAGAAGGTCAGAAAGTTGATACATCTTTATTTGAAGCTGGTATAGTTCATACTTATTGGCAATCAGCTATAGCAGGTGCTACTGGACAATCTCCTGGACCACTTGGATCTGCACATCCTTTAACTGCTCCTTATCAAGCTTTTAAAACTAAAGATAAATGGATTACAGTGGGAGCTTCTAATCAAAACACATGGTTAATGCTATTAAAGGCTATTAATCGTCAAGATCTTCAAGAAAATGAAATGTTTTCATCAAACCTGAGTAGAAAGAAAAATATTTCTCAGCTTGTAGATATACTTAATACTGAACTTTTAAAAAAAACATCAGATGAATGGCTAAAAATATTTGATAATAATGGTTTACCATGTGGACCTATAAATTCTATTACAGAAATGTTTGAAGATCCACAAACAATTCATAGGGAAATGATAATTGAAGTTGATAATAAAAAAGCTGGCAAAAGCAAGGCTATTGGTATGCCAATCAAGTTTTCAAAAAGTAAAACAGAAAAATCAAAAGGTGCACCTAATTTAGGCGAACACACAAGAGAAATTATGCTGAGTTTTGGGTACAAGCACGAAGAGATAGAAGATTTTTATAATAGAAAAGTAATACTTTAATTTACAGTTTCAAAAATTTTAAATAGTAATTCAGAAACATGTTTACCTTTTTTATCAGATAAATCTGAAATTTGATGTCTACAGCTAGTACCATTTGCAATAATAAAATCTTTTTCATCACTATTGTTTACCGCAGGTATCAAGGATAAATTTGCCATTTTTTTTGATATTTCATAGTGTTTACTGTCGTAACCAAATGATCCAGCCATACCACAACAACTGGATTCTATCATTTTGTTATTAATCTTTAATTTAGATAAAAGATTTTTAAGGCCTTTCATTCTATCTTGAGATTTTTGATGACAATGACCGTGTATTAATACGTTTTGGTCAAATTTATTAATCTTAATATTATTATCATTTTCAATGTGTTCTAATATAAATTCTTCCAATAAATAAAATTTATTTTTTATTTTTTCTCTATTTTTTACATCTTTTAATTTTTGATATTCATCACTGAAAGTAAGCAAGCAAGAAGGCTCAATTCCAACAACAGGTAAATCATAATAATTATTTTTAATGATATAATCATTAAATCGATTTAATTCATTTGCTGCTTTATCTAATTGACCATAAGAAATGTAGGTTCTTCCGCAACATAAAGGTCTATCTAAATTATCTTTATCATAACTTGGTATGATTGTTTGAAAACCTAGTTTGTTTAATACTTTTATAGCATATATTAAATTTTGATTTTCAAAATTTATATTAAATGTGTCTGCAAATAGTATTAATTTTTTTTCAGATATCAATTGCTCAGTATATATTTTCTTTAAAACATTTTGACTTTGCACCTCTGGCATTTCTCTTTTGGTTGTAAAACCAAATGTTTCAATAATTGTTGAAATTATAGGTAGGTTTTTGACTTTATTAAATATTGGTGCAATGATTTTTAAAAGCCAAATCATCTTTGGCATCTCCGATATAACTTTATCTTTAATTCTCATACTAAATTTTTTGTAGTAATGAGATAGAAATTCACTCTTCATTTTGGCCATATCTACAGACATAGGACATTCTCTTTGACAGGCTTTACAACTAACGCACAGTTCCATCGTTTCAAACATGTCTTTAGAGACAAATGATCCCTCAGGTAATTGATTTGATAATGCTAATCTAAGTGTGTTTGCTCTACCTCTAACTAAGTCTTTTTCCTCTTTAGTTACTCGATATGAAGGGCACATTACACCTGAGTCAAGGTTTCTACATGCGCCGTTATTATTACACATTTCCACAGCATCTGACAATTGTCCCCAATCAGACCAATCATAATGTGTGTTAATTTTTTCAGCCTGATAACCAGACTTATATCTCATTAGTGACCTATCGTTTGAAGTGAGTGGTCTTACAATTTTACCAGGATTTAAAAGATTTTTTTTGTCAAATGTATCTTTTATTTCTTCAAAAGCTTTTGTAATTTTTTCTCCAAACATCATTTTATGAAATTCAGATCTCACAATACCATCTCCATGCTCACCAGAGTGTGATCCTTTATAATTTTTTACTATTGCAAATGCCTCCTCTGATATAGATTTCATATTTTTTATGTCATTATCTGATTTCATATTTAAAACAGGTCTTACGTGCAAGGTTCCAACAGATGCATGAGCATAGAACATTCCACTTGTGCCATATTTTTTAAATATTTCGTTTAAGCTTGCCGTGTAATCTGCCAAATGTTCAAGCGAGACAGCACAATCCTCAATAAAGGCAACTGGTTTTTTATCACCTTTCATCGACATTAGAATATTTAGCCCAGCTTTTCTTATATCAAAAACTTCTTTTTGCTCATTAAGGTCTGAATAATATTTAAACTGATTTTTTTTATTTTGGTTTAAAACAATGTATTCCAGGTCATTTATTTTTTTTTCATAAACTTTTTGATCTGTATCTATAAATTCTACCATCAATACAGCAGCAGGGTTTCCCTTGATATATTTTTTTATTCCTTCTGCGTACATAGGAATATCTTTTGCTAAATTCAATAGATTTCGATCCATTAACTCAACACATGTTGGTTTTAATTTTACGATTTCTTGAGATATTTCCATGGCTTGATGAAAATTATCAAAATAACAAACACCCAGTATCTTATTTTTTGGTAATTCAGATAGCTTTAATTTAATTTTGTTAAATAAAGATAACGTTCCTTCTGATCCAACTAGTAAATGCGAGGAATTAAATCCATTTGGATCAATTAAATCTATGTTATATCCACCAACTCTTCTTTGTGTTGTAGGCCAATGTTCATTTAATTCAGAACTTACGTTTTTTCTTACATCAATAAACTTGTTTATTATTTTATATAATTTGTCTTTATCATTTTTTGCAGATAAAAAATTTTTATCAATGTGATCAAATGTAGATATGGAGCCATCATCTAAAATTGCTTCTATTGCCAAAACATTATGTACCATATTTCCATAATATAATGATCTTGAGCCACAAGAATTGTTTGCAGACATTCCACCAATCGTAGCTCTACTACTAGTAGATACATCAACCGGAAACCACAATCCATGAGGTTTTAGTTGTGCATTTAAGTGATCTAATACAACACCTGGTTCTACCCAAACATATTTTTCCTCTAAATTTACTTCTAAAATTTTATTCTGATGCCTTGAATAATCTAAAACAATACTTTCTCCAACTGTCTGTCCACATTGAGAACTTCCACCACCTCTAGCTAACAATGGAATTGAATTTTTTTGAGAATATTCCATCAGATTTAGCACATCATTAGTATCTTTTGGTAAAACTACACCTATAGGCTTAATCTGATAAACAGATGCATCAGTACTATATCTTCCTCTAGAAAATTCATCGAATAAAGTTTTTCCTTCAACCTTACTACTAATCTCTTTACCAATTTTTTGAATTTGACTTGCACTTATACCCATTAAAGTTTGATAGAGGTTTATTTATTTTTTGTAAACTAATTTACCAAACTTTTTTAACGCAGTTTAAGAAATTTCTAATCCTAAACCAGGCTTTTCATTCAAAAATACCCATCTATTATTAATTTTATGAGAGTTTTCAAATAATTGAACTTGCAAAGGACCTTTTTCATCATCAAATGATTCATCAATTCTTCCTACGGGAGTAGATGCAGCTAATGGTGCGTTTATGTAGCAATTGTGGTTTGCTTAAATCCTTTAGGCACTCTAACATTCTTAATTATAGATTTAAGATTCTAAGGTTTGTTGACCTTGATTATATAATAACTTTAGCTTATACAGCATTATGCCAATTTCAAATATTATTAGACCCGGTAAACATTTTTTGCAAATACCTGGACCAACAAACGTGCCAGATAGAGTTCTAAGAGCAATGGATTATCCTACCATTGATCATCGAGGACCTGATTTTGCAGAATTAGGTTTAAGAGTATTGGATAGAATTAAATTAATTTTTAAAACTTCTGAACCTGTAATAATTTTTCCAGCCTCAGGTACAGGCGCCTGGGAAGCTGCAATGGTTAATACTTTAAGTGTTGGCGATAAGATTTTAATGTTTGAAACGGGTCATTTCTCTACTCTTTGGTATGATATTGCAGAAAAATTTGGATTAGAAATAGATTTTATTAAAGGTGACTGGAGAACAGGTGTAGATCCAAATATTGTTGAACAGAAATTAAAAGAAGATAAAGAAAAAAAAATTAAAGCAGTTTGTGCTGTACACAATGAAACTTCCACAGGTGTAACTAGTAGAATTGGTGAAATAAGAAAAGCAATGGATAATGCAAATCATCCAGCCTTATTATTTGTAGACACAATATCTTCTTTAGGATCAATTGATTATAAGCATGAAGAATGGAAAGTAGATGTTACAGTTGGTGGATCTCAAAAGGGTTTATTATTACCTCCAGGGCTTTCTTTTAATGCGATAAGCTCAAAAGCTTTAGAGGCTTATAAAAACTCAGACTTACCTAAATCTTATTGGGATTGGGAGCCAATGATAGAGAGTAATAAAAAAGGTCATTTTCCATACACGCCAGCTACAAACTTGTTATACGGATTAGATGAAGCGATTAATATGCTTATGGAAGAGGGTTTAGAAAATGTATTTAGTAGACATAAAAGATTTGCTGAAGCAACCAGGATAGCTGTGAATGCTTGGGGGCTAGAAGTACTTTGTAAAAACTCAGAAGAATATTCTAGTACATTAACAGCAGTTCTTGTTCCAGAAGGTCATGACGCAGACGCACTAAGAAAAATAATCTTGGATGATTATAATATGTCTTTAGGGGCAGGATTAGCAAAAGTTGCTGGAAAAATATTTAGAATTGGTCATTTAGGTGATTTTAATGAACTAATGCTCGCTGGAACGTTAGCAGGAGTTGAGATGGGTTTAATGAAATCTAAAATACCTTATAAAAAAGGTGGTATACTTAAAGCCTGTCTCTTATACACATCTCCGAGCCCACGAGACAAGAGGCAATCTC
>CALCPL010000069.1 GCA_937897125.1 uncultured Candidatus Pelagibacter sp.
AAAATTATATCAACGAATTAAATGTAGAAAAAATTTGTCCAACGGTCCATTCTAGTGAGTTAAATAAAATTTTTTTTGAAACTATAGATCATATGGATTGTTATGTTGACCCCATGAGTATTCATAAATAATATATGAATTATTTATGAATAAAGCTGAAACTTTAACATTAATTGAAAAGCTTCAGACAAATATATATCAATTAGAACTCTTAAATAAAGGTGCTATAAATTCTCTAGAGTTTCGTCTAGATAAAATTTTTCAAGCTAATCTAGATATATTGTGGTTATTAATTTGTGCCATTCTGGTTTTTATAATGCAAGCAGGTTTCATGTGTTTGGAAACTGGGTTATCTAGAAGTAAAAATAGTATTAACGTTGCTCTTAAAAATATTAGTGACTTTGGAATAGCCGTTGTTGTTTTTTGGGCGTTTGGATTTGCGTTGATGTATGGAACTAGTGTTTCAGGATTATTTGGTAATAAGTTTTTCTTCTTCACCACAAAAGTTGCCGGATATCAGACATACTTTGTTTTTCAAGCCATGTTTGTTGCAACCGCAGCAACCATTATCTCTGGTGCAGTTGCTGAGAGATTAAAGTTTGTCTCTTATTTAATTATCACATTTTTTACCTCTGGTTTGTTTTTTCCTATAGTAGGCCATTGGGCTTGGGCATTTAATTTTGACAATCCCTCTCAAAAATTTGGCTGGCTTGGTAAATTAGGATATTTAGATTTTGCTGGTTCTTCAGTAGTCCATTCTGTAGGTGGTTGGATAGCTTTATCTGTATTATTAATTATAGGCAATCGTACTGGAAGATTTAGAAAAGATAATTCACACAAACCTTTTCAAGGGAGCAATATACCCATGGCAGCACTAGGGGCATTAATTTTATGGTTTGGGTGGTTTGGCTTTAATGGAGGTGCCAATGGTGCCATGGATTTAAAACTTCCATTAATTCTAATTAATACTTTTTTATCCGCATCATTCGGACTTATTTTTTCAAGTGCTATGGGAGCAATTATTTTAAAAAAACCAGAACCACTATTTATGATTACAGGTCCTCTTGCTGGATTAGTTTCAATAACTGCTTCTTGTGCTTACGTTGATCCTGCGGATGCAATTTTAATTGGAAGCATTGGTGGAATTATTTCAAGTGGAGCCATTGTACTTTTAGAAAAACTTAAAATTGATGATGTTGTAAGTGCAATTCCAGTTCATTTGGCTGCTGGAATTTGGGGAACAATTGCAGTTGCTTTATTTGGAGATTTTCAAATGATGGGTGTTGAAAAAACAAGATTAGAGCAATTATATATTCAATTAATTGGGATTGTATCAATTGGTAGTTTTTGTTTCTTTGGCTCTTATATAATTTTTAAAACTATTAATTCATTCTTTCCATTAAGAGTTGGAAAAATTCAAGAAGAGCTTGGTCTTAATATTTCAGAACACAATGCATCAACAGATACCCATGAATTATTAGAGGTATTAACTGAACAAGTTAAAACTGAAGATTATTCTTTAAGAGCTCCTCAAGATCCTTTTACTGACAGTGGAATCATTGGTACACAATACAATGTTTTAATGAACAAATTAGAACAAAGTGAAAAGCAAAAAAATAAATGGAAGAATAGAGTTTCTAATGAAATAAAACTCGCAATGAATGTTCAAAAACGTTTAATGCCAAAAAGAAATATTGAAAATTACCCAATATTTGGATTGAATATTCCTGCAAGAGAAATCTCTGGAGACTTTTATGATTTTTATCTTCATGATGATGAAGTTTATTTCACCCTATCAGATGTTTCAGGTAAAGGTGTTAATGCGGGAATGGTTATGGCAAAAGCTATCACGTTATTTAAAATTTTTGCAAAGCAAAAATACAAGCCTAATGAAATTTTATTAGAAATGAATAATGATTTAAATGAGACTAATCCTGCTGGTACCTTCATTACCTCAATTGTCGGAAGATATAATTTAAAATCAGATTTAGTTGAAATTGCAAATGCTGGACACCTGCCAGCTTTATTAAAAATTGGTGAAGACTTTAAAGAATACCCTTCAAGCGCAATGCCATTAGCAGTTGTTAAACATAAAGATGAAACTGTTTATAATTTAGAAAATTTTAAGTTAAATGGTGGAAGAATTTACTGTTTCACGGATGGGTTTTCAGAATGTATGAATGAAAATAAAAAAGAAATAGGAATTGATGGTGTAAAAAAATTAATATTAAAACACACAAGCCCTTCATTACAAACAGAATTAGAAAGTGCCACAGAGGAGATTCGGTTAAAAAGTTTGAAAAAAGGAACATCAGAAGTAGGTGTTAAAGAAAATAATGATATTCTTGATGATGATTTAACAATTGTTGGAATTGGTAAATGAGAAATTTAAAAAATTGATAGAAAATGGAAAGTATTAATTTGGAATCTATAAAATGGTTTGTTGATACTCTTTGGGTTATTGATTGTGCGATATTAGTTTTCGTCATGCAAGCTGGTTTCATGTGTATGGAAACTGGTCTTTCACGACACAAAAATAGTATTAACGTTGCTCTTAAGAATGCTGCTGATTTTGGTTTATCAGTTGTAGTTTTTTGGATTTTTGGTTTCGGCTTAATGTTTGGGACAAGTTATAATGGTTTTTTTGGAACAGATCTTTTTTTCTTTAAAACCGAAAAAGCTGATTACATGACATATTTTGTGTTCCAAGCCATGTTTGTTGCAACTGCTGCAACAATAGTTTCTGGCGCTGTGGCTGAAAGAATGAAATTTAATGGATATTTAATAATAACGATAATTGCAACTGGCATAATTTATCCAATTGTTGGTCATTGGGCTTGGTCATCCAGTTATCTAAATAATATGAATGATACTACGCAGTTATTGGCTGTTACGGGAGAAATTAAAAATACTGGATGGTTAACAAAACTTGGTTTTGTTGATTTTGCTGGTAGTACTATTGTTCATTCTGTTGGAGGATGGATTGCACTTGCTGCTGTATTAATTTTAGGGCCAAGAATTGGTAAATATTCTGAGTCTAATAAAGGTAAATTTACTGGCTCTAGTTTTCCGTTAGCCGTTTTAGGAACCTTAATTTTATGGTTTGGTTGGTTTGGTTTTAATGGCGGAAGTAATGGAGCAATGGATGAAACAGTACCACTAATATTGATAAACACATTTCTTTCTGCTGCTTTTGGGTTGTTAACTGGACTAGGTATTTCATTTTTATTATTTAAAAAACCAGATCCATTTTATGTAATATTAGGTCCTCTTGCAGGATTGGTTGCTATAACAGCTGGTTGTAATTCAATGACATCAGTTACGGCAATTTTCGTTGGCATTATTGGTGCAATCGTAGCAATTTTTATAAATGAACTGTTAAACAAATATGAGATAGATGATGTTGTAGGTGCAGTGCCAGTTCATTTAGGAGCAGGTGTATGGGGAACTATTTCAGTTGGTTTGTTCAGTGATTTAGAAAAATTAGGAACAGGACTTACAAGGTTAGAGCAAATTGAAGTCCAGGTTATAGGAATATTAGCAATTGGTGCTTTCGCATTTTTTGGATCTTATATTATTTTAAAAATTTTAAATTATTTTTATCCATTAAGAGTAACTCCTTTACAAGAGGAATTAGGATTAAATATTGCTGAACATAATGCAGTTTCAGTAGAACATGATTTAATTTCAATCCTTGAAAAACAGTCTGAAAGTGGAGATCTCTCTGTTAGAGGCCCACAAGATCCTTTCACTGCAGGAGGGGTAATAGGACTTTATTATAATAAATTGATGAACAAGCTTGAGGTTAGCGAAAATGAAAAAGAAAAGTGGCGAAGTAGAATTTCCAAAGAAATAAATTTGGCTGTAAAAGTTCAAGAAAATTTTTTACCAAAAAGAGATTTACAAAATTATCCTGTGCAAGGAATTAATATTGCTTCGAGAGAAGTTTCAGGTGATTTTTTTAGTTTTTATCCCCATAATGATAGTATTAATTTTATAATTGCAGATGTTGCAGGTAAGGGAGTTCATGCTGGAATGGTGATGGCAAAAGCCTCTACTTTATTTGAAGTCATGTCAAGAGATCAGGTAGATCCAGATGAAATGATGCTTCATATGAATAACGATTTATTTCTCACCAAAACATCAGGCATGTTTGTGACATGTGTTCTTGGAAAATATGATTTAATTACCAAAGAAGTTTCATGGGTAAATGCGGGACATCAACCAGCTATCATTAGAGACAAAAATGGTAAATACCAAAATTTTGATAGTGAAGCACCACCGATGGGGGTTATTCACCAAAAAAATAAATCAATTTATAAAATTAATAAACAAGTTTTAAATGGAAACAAATTTTATGTTTTTACAGATGGCTTATCTGAAAGTTTAAATGCTGAAGGACAAGAAATAGGTATTGAAGGTTCAATTGAAATAATTGAAGATAACTACACAAAAGATTCGAAGAAACACTTATCAGATATTAGTAAAAAAATAATTGACAGCTCTAAATCTGGAAAATTAAGTGATGATCTTACTTTAATATCAATTGGATAGTTTTTGCTCTTTTTTAACACCATCTTTTAAAAGATATAAATCTTATAATTTTACCTAAGTTGACTAATGTATTTGAAATAAATACATCTGTACGGGTGTTAAAATCAAATTAAATTTTTTAGCTATAACTTTATTTTTGAGGATTTATCTTATCATATTTACAACTGACCAAAATGGGTTGACAACTGACCATAATGGGTGGATGTTACTTTTAAATTCTAAATAAGATTAATGGAAATAGTAACTAACATCGCCCCAATTGCTTTAGCCCTTATTATGCTTGGCTTAGGAGCCTCTTTAACAGTAGATGATTTTTTAAGAGTTGTAAAAAACCCTAAAGATTTTTTTATTGGTTTTATTTGTCAGTTAATTGTTTTACCAATTGTTGCTTATCTACTTATCATTACCTTAAGTGTGCCGATTGAAATGGCCTTAGGAGTAATGTTGATTGCGGCTGCTCCAGGGGGTGTAACCTCAAATGTTCTTACAAAATTTGCAAATGGTGATGTAGCATTATCAATATCACTGACAGCGGTTATGAGCTTATTAAGTATAGTTACGGTGCCATTTATTGTCATCAATTCAATTAATATATTTGATATCACCTATGTTGAGAAAGACATAACAATGGTAGCTATAGCTTTAAAAATGTTTTTTGTAGT
Organism: uncultured Candidatus Pelagibacter sp.; assembly: GCA_937897125.1. The sequence continues at coordinate 5,217 of CALCPL010000069.1, forward strand.
CACAGTTCCAGTAATAATTGGAATGACTATCAGATATTTTGCAGGTGATTTAGTGATTAAAAATTTGAAGTTAATTCAAAGATTTTCTATTGCATTATTTTTACTTGTTTTTGCTGCAATATATATTGAAGAATGGGATAAAATTGTAAGCTTTTTAACTCGAGCAGGTTTAATAGCCCTAATATTAAATCTAACTATGATGGTGATAGGATTTTATGTTGCTAAATTTTTTGCATCAGGTGTACCTCAACAAAGAGCTATCTCTTTAGAGTGTGGTTTGCAAAATGGCACTCTAGCAGTTTTTGTTGCAACTCAATTATTTGATAATATTATTTATATGGTGCCAACCGCTGCTTATGCTTTAGTAATGATGGCAACCTCTGTAATCTTTGTTTTTATTTTAAGAAAATCTAATTAGAATTTATCACATTAATTTGGTTAAAAACCCTATACAAAAATTTACTTAAAGCATTCATATTTCTATCTTGTAATTTAGAAATCACTTTGAATTGTTTACTTTGCATAGTCATACCAAAAGTATAAAGTTTTTTTTCACTAATATTTAGAAATTTGTTTTTAATTAAAAATTCCAATTTTCTAACAACCGTTGCCCTTGGAATTCCTGTTATCTCAGCTATAGAAAATGCATTAATACCAATATGATCAGGTTTTTGAATTTCTTTAAGATATTTTTTTCTATCTAAACTTTTATTTTTAAAATTTCTATTTTGAACTGTATTAATCAGTACAATTAATCCTACACATACTGTTTCTAAATCTTGAGTTTTAGTACCTGCTTTCCAGCTGTTAGTAAAAATAAATATAAACTTGTAAAATTGATACCAACAAAAAGAAAAATTTTCTTTAATTGATTTTGAAATTTCTTCTGTATCAAAAGATTTATCAGTTATATTTTTATCTTTTAATACTTCACTAAATTTAGAAACAAAAACACTTAAATCATTTAAAGTTATATTGGGCTTTGCTTGTGAAAAACCAGATATTTCAATAAAGATTTTTTTCCCTTTTCTTTTAATAATACCTTTTTCTTCTAATTCAGATATTTTTCTTCTTACATTTTCTTTGGGTATTAGAAGATCTTTTGCGATATCAGAAATATTAATCTTTGGAATTTCTAATGATTTATCCTTATAAAACGTATCATAATCAACTACTAGTCCATTTTTTCTATAGAATATAAAGTCTTTATTAATCAGATAAATTAAAATTATAAACTTATCGATACCCTTATGAACTTTGTAAGCATTTATAAGCCAATGAGTAACTAACGTATAATATGCAGGTGCTAGTTGACTAAAATTTTCATTAATAATTTTGAAGATTTTTTCTTCATCAACTTCACTAGATATGCTTGGAATATTTTTTATCATTTTTTATTTAAGAGTTATAAGTTGGTATTTCCACCCATTTTGGTCAGTTGTCAATGAGTCAAAATAAATCTCCAAAAACGAAGTTATAGTTAACAAATTTAATTCGATTTGAGCACCAACACAGTTGTATTTATCCCAAATTCACTAGTCTGCAGAGGTGAAAAAAATTCTCAAGACATCATTTTTTGTATTCAGCTTTTTAGCTTTATTTTATTCTAGTGCCTTTGCTTTTTTAGAATTTCAAAAAGAAAAAATACTTTCCACAGATGTACCTGGTGTTAGAGGAATAAACTTTAAACCAGACGGAAGCATAATGTATGTAACAAATCGTGTTGGGAATGAGGATGCCTACATGGTTCAATATTCGCTCAGCACTCCATTCGATATAAGTACAGCAACAAGAACATTTGATGATGGAGCTGGAACACAATTAACATGTAGTACAAGTGAAGATATGCAATTACCACACGCCATTGAATTTAAACCTGATGGAACAAGAATGTTTATAACTACCAACAAAAATCACAACAATGGAAATCCTGGAGTTGCAGTCTATCAATTTAAATTAACAACTGCTTGGGATACTTCTACATTAGATTGTGAGGAAACATATGAAGTAAACATAACGGGTGATACTCCCTTTGAAGATCAAGTAAGAACTTTAACATTCAAACCTGATGGAACACGTATGTTTGTAGGTGGAATGACGAGAGACAGAATAAGAGAATATATATTAACAACTCCTTTTGATCTTAGATCTGGAGTTTCAGTGGGTTCTTTATCGGCCAGTCTTGCCAGTTCGTCTGACACATCAATGAGAAATATTCAATTGCATTCTGATGGGACCATTTTGTATGTTGCAGGTGATGGTAATAATAATATGCACAAATATACCCTAAGTACACCTTGGGATATCACAACTATATCTTCTACTTCTACTGAATACGATTTAGGCGACAGAGTTAGTGGTATGAGAGGCTTTATATTTACAGCAAATTTTACGAAGTTGTTTGTTACTAATGATATTGATCCTAGTGGGGCAAATACAATTTTTGAATATAGCTTAGACTGCGCTGGAACTATAACTTGTAGTGATGCATCAAAAAATGCTGATGTTAAAGCAATCATTGAAGCAAATGTTGAATTATCAAAACGTATAATTAAAAATAATACTCTTCCAATCTTTCACCGAATTGAGTGGTTAAGAAGACATAAAAATAAAGATAATTTATCAAATCTTAATGCAGAAATTGATTTTACAAATGAAAAAATATCAAAAT
>CALCPL010000070.1 GCA_937897125.1 uncultured Candidatus Pelagibacter sp.
GCTCATTAATTATCTTTCACCATATCATCCTTCATTTCATCACCAAAATATTTTAGTATGTTCATGATAGGAGTTGGTATTGCACCACATAAAGCACATAAACAGCCCTTTTTCATCGTTATTAGCAACTCATTTAATAGCTTTAATGGAATTTTAGCAGTTTTATTCTTAGCCTGATCAAACATTTCTTTTCCTCTGTAAGATCCAAGTCTACCAGGAAAGCATTTTCCACATGATTCTTCAGCTGTGAACTCAAATAAATGATGAATATACTCAACCATTGGAAAGTCTTTTGGAATACTAACTATACTTGCATGCCCCAGCATGAAACCAGCAGCAGTAAATTCTTGAAAATCTAGATTTAATTTTTCAGCTTCTTTAATTGGAATAACTCCACCTAATGGTCCACCAATTTGTAATGCCTTAATAGGTTCTTTGAACCCACCACCAATATCATTTAAAACTTTTTTCATTGGAGTTCCCATTTCAACTTCATAAACTCCTGGATTATTAAAAAAACTATCAAAACAAACTAATTTTGTACCTGCTGACTTTTTATTACCAATTGCAGCAAATTTTTCTGCTCCATTAATAAGTATACCAGTAGCAGCAGCTAAAGTTTCAACATTGTTAACAACTGTTGGTTTTTTATAAAGTCCTTCAGTAACAGGGAAGGGAGGTCTGACATCAACTTCTGCTCTTCTTCCTTCAATTGATGCAATTAAAGCAGTTTCTTCTCCACATATATACGCTCCTTGTCCTATACAAATATTTAGATCAAAAGAAAAATTTGTTCCAAGAATATTTTCACCTAATAATCCTTCTTTTTTTAAAGAATTAATACATCCATTTATAGCTTCAATAGATTTTGGATATTCTCCTCTAATATATAAAACACCCTCGTCACTTCCAATAACATAACCACAGATGATCATTCCAAATAATACTTTTAGTGGCTGATCTTCTAATAAGTATCTATCAGAAAATGCACCAGAGTCTCCTTCGTCAGCATTGCAGATAACATATTTTTTTTCAGATTCTGCTTTTCTACAAAAATCCCATTTCATTCCAGCTGGAAAACCAGCACCACCTCTGCCTGTTAAATTTGAATCTAGTAATGATTTTATAATTTCTTGTTTATCTGTATTGATAAACTTATTTAAAATATCTTTAAATTGATCTAAATTTGAAAGCTTATCATCCATTAAAAAACTTGTTGAAGCAAAACTTTTTGAGAAAAATTTTTCCTGTTCAATTTTATCTCCTTTAATTATTTCATCAATTTTATCAATGTCATTCCCAGCATAGTTTTCACCATCATAATGAAACGCTTTATTTTCATAACAGTGACCAAGGCAAAACATCTCACCAACTTTGTCATCACCTAATTTTTCTTTTAATTTTTTCTTTAAAGGTTCTTGTGTTCCAGAACACATGCAAGCACTTCCATTACAAACAAAGGCTTTCTTTGCTCTATGAGATGGTCTTAAAAATTCATAAAAACTTTCTGCACCATGAATAGTAGATACACCCATATGATATTCATTAGCTATTTCTTGAATGCCACTTGCATCTTTAGAGTTTAGGGATCTTTCAGAGATTTTCTCAAATAGGTTTTTCTTTAAACCAATTCTGCCTGATAAGTTACTTATATTTTTTGACACATTTTACCCTGTTAAAATTTTTTAATTTTTTATTATAATTCTCTCATTATTACTATAAATATTAAAGCTATCCTCTTTTACAAAACCAACTAATGTCATGTCAAACTTATTAGCTAAATCTATAGCGAGACTGGTTGGCGCACCTACGCCAATCAAGACACCTATATTTGCCATGAGTGCCTTTTGAACAAGGTCAAAGTTGAGCCTTCCAGAACAGGTTAGAAATTGAGAACTATTATCAAGTAAATTTTCTTTTAAGACAAATCCAATTAGCTTGTCCAAAGCATTATGTCTTCCTACATCCTCTTTTAAGGCAATAATTTCTCCACTCGCATTAAATAGCCCACTAGCATGAATGCCGCCAGTCTTTGAAAATTCAGATTGGTTTTGTCTTAATATATCTGGAGATTTCATTATAATTTCATGATGTATTTTAGGGATAGATTTTAATATTTTATCTTTCTTAATAATTTCTAAAGATTCAAGAGATGTTTTTCCACACACCCCACATGAGGAATTAGTCAAAAAATTTCTTTTAATTTTATCAATGTCTATATTCTCTGAATTATTTATTGTAATAATAACTTTATTTTGTAATTTATATTGTCCAACAGGCTCGCCACTTGCTTCAATATTTTCTATATAACTAATTTTTTCAATTACTCTTTCATTAAAAAGAAAGCCAGTAACTAAATTTTCATCATCTCCAGGGGTTCTCATCGTAATAGATATAGTATTTTCTATCCAATTTTTTTTATCTTTATATTTGAGTATTATTTCAAGTGGTTCTTCAATGGATATTTGATCATTAACCTCTTTCAAATTATTAGATCT
>CALCPL010000071.1 GCA_937897125.1 uncultured Candidatus Pelagibacter sp.
GAACCATTGTATCTCCATGGCCCCCCATAACCATTGCTTCAATTTCTTTTACAGGAACGTTTAACTCTAGAGATAAAAATAATTTAAATCTTGAGCTGTCCAAAATTCCTGCCATTCCAACTACTTTATTTGCTGGTAACCCTGAAAATTTTTGAAAGGCCATCACCATAACGTCTAACGGATTGGTGATACATATAACAAATGCATTGGGTGCATTTTTTTTAATGCCTTCTGCTACTTGTTTAATAATTTTAAGATTGATACCCAATAAATCATCTCTGCTCATTCCTGGTTTTCTTGGAACACCTGCTGTAATTATTATTACATCTGAATCTTTTATATCTTCGTAATTGTCTGTTCCTGAAAATTTTACATTAAAACCATCTACAGAAGAAGATTGGGCTATATCTAAAGCTTTTCCTTTAGCTATGCCACTTGCCACATCAAAAAGTATCACCTCATTGGCTACTTCTTTAATTCCGATTAAGTGAGCAAGAGTGCCCCCAATTTGACCTGCTCCTATTAAAGATATTTTTTTCATTTTTCTCCTTATTTCATTGTTGGCATGACAAATTCTGCATTAGATCTTATTCCAGAAGGCCATCTTGATGTTACTGTTTTAAGTTTTGTATAGAATTTAATTCCTTCAGCACCGTGCATTGCACTATCTCCAAATAATGATCTTTTCCATCCACCAAAACTATGGAATGCCATTGGTACTGGTATTGGAACATTAATTCCAACCATACCAACTTGAATTTTACTAGCAAACGTTCTTCCAGCATCACCATCTCTTGTGTAAATGCTTACTCCATTACCATACTCATGATCATTAATTAGTTTTGTTGCTTCTTCAAAAGTTTTAACTCTTATGACTGATAAAACAGGTCCAAATATTTCTTCTTTATAAATTCTCATATCCTTTTTAACATGATCAAATAAACAACCACCTATAAAGAAACCATTTTCATATCCTTGAAGTTTTATATTTCTTCCATCAACAACTAATTTAGCACCTTCTTCAACTCCAAGATCAACATAACTTTTTACTTTTTCCAAATGTTCTTTGGTAACTAGTGGGCCCATCTCTGATGTTTTGTCCATACCAGGCCCTACTTTTAATGCTTCAGCTTTTTTTGATAAACGTGCAACTAGCTCATCTCCTATATCTCCTACAGCTACGGCTACTGATTGTGCCATACATCTTTCTCCTGCTGACCCATATGCTGCACCCATTAATCCATTTACTGCACCATCAAGATCACAATCAGGCATTACAACTAAATGATTTTTTGCGCCACCTAAAGCTTGAACTCTTTTTTCATTTTTTGCAGAATTTTCATAAATATATTTTGCAATTGGTGTTGAGCCTACAAAGCTTACAGCTTTGACATCTTTGTTTGTTAAAATTGCATCAACAGACTCTTTATCTCCATTAACAACATTAAAAACACCATCTGGTAGTCCTGCTTCTGTTAGCAATTCTGCTAATCTTAGTGGGCAAGATGGATCTTTTTCTGATGGTTTTAAAATAAATGTATTTCCACAAGCTATAGCTAAAGGGAACATCCACATTGGTACCATTGCTGGGAAGTTAAAAGGTGTAATTCCAGCAACAACTCCAAGTGGTTGTCGCATAGACCAGCTATCTACATTTGTTCCTACGTTTTCTGAAAATTCTCCTTTAAGTAAGTGTGGAATTCCACACGCAAATTCAACAACTTCCAGTCCTCTTGTTAAAGAACCTTTGGCATCTTCATAAACCTTGCCGTGCTCTGAAACTATTAATTTTGTAAGCTCGTCAGCATTTTTTTCTATTAACTCTTTAAACTTAAACATTACTCTTGCTCTTTGAAGTGAAGGTTTTAATGACCAAGTTTCAAATGCTTTTTGTGCAACTTCTACAGCCTGGTCGAGATCTGCTTTATTAGCCAATCTTACCTCTGACTCTTGTTCACCTGTTGCGGGGTTAAAAATTTTGCTTTTTCTGTCAGATGAGCCTGAAATTAGCTTTCCGCCAACAAAATGTTCTAATAAATTCATGAATGGTGCTATTTAAAGGGGTAATTAGCTTGTTGCAAGCATTTTTTTCAATTCAGCTATAGCTTTTGCTGGATTTAATCCCTTAGGACAAGCATTAGTACAATTCATAATAGTAT
>CALCPL010000072.1 GCA_937897125.1 uncultured Candidatus Pelagibacter sp.
TTTATTAATGATTCAGCATAAAAGTAAAACTAATCTTATTAACTGGGAGTTAGTGTCAGTTAACCCAAATGATAAAACTTGGAATTGGAAGGATATTTTTTGTTTTTGGGGTATCAATATACAAAGTGTTATTGCTTTTTCCTTAATAGCATCATTATACCTTGTTTATGACTTAAACGTTGCAGTTGTTTTTTTAGGATGTTTAATTGGATCTCTTCTAGTTTATTTTTTAGCTAACTTGATAGGAAAGCCATCTCAAAAATATGGTCTTCCATTTCCTGTTATTTTAAGGACCTCATTAGGTGTGTTTGGGGCAAAATATTTTTCTTTAATAAGAGGCTTTGTTGGCATCTTCATGTTTGGAATTCAAACATATTTTTTATCAAAAGCATTTAGTTATTTAATTCGAATATTTTTCTTTTCTATTGATGATACATTCCTTCAACATGATGTTTTTTTAATTTTTATTTCAGGTCTTAACATTATTGATTGGGCCTCTTTTTTAATAGCAATTCTATTACAATCTTTTTTATTTAGCAAAAGTCATAAATTTAATAAGCTAATTATTAATTATTCAGCAATAACTGTTTACACTGGGATGCTATTATTTTTTTTTGTTGTGCTTCTCTTAGATGTTAAGGAGGTTTCAAGATCATTTGCTGACATTTTTACTTATAACAATATATTTCTTAAGAGTAATATTGCTCCTTTAATTACTGTAGTTGGAATAGTGTTTGCTTACTTTTCAATTATTCTTGTAAATTTTGGAGACTTTACTCGTTACGTTAAGAGTGAAGAAGAATTAAAAAAAGGTAATTTGAGTTTATTTTTAAATCTTATTATATTTTCATTTTTTGCTGTGTTTATAGTTGTCGGAGCTGATGTAATTTTTCATCAAAAACTTGAGGAAATTGGAAAGATACTTACAAATCCTACAGATATTATAGGAACTCTAGATAACACTATTATAACTGTAATAGTTTTATTTTTTATTATTGTAGCTTCAGCATCTACCAATCTAATTGCAAATTATGTGCCTGCTCAAAATTCTTTGTTAAATTTTTTTCCAAGTAAACTTAATCTAAAAACTTCTTCTTATATTATTGTTATTTTTGGATTTGTAATTGGTATTTTTTGGTTACCATTATTAAGTCAGATAGGAATTTTATCTTTTGTTGATACATTTGCTGCATTTTTTGGACCTCTTTTTGGTGTTATAATTATAGATTATTATTTAGTTAAAAAATCAAACTTAGATAATAAGGATATACTTTCAGCAGAACCTGATGGAGTTTACTTTTACTCTAATGGATGGCATATAAAAGCCGTATACTCTATAACCCTAGGTTTTATTTTTGCTGCTTCAACAATTTGGAATGAAAGTTTAATGAATTTTAATTCTTACTCTTGGTTAATTGGTGCTTTTATCTCTTCATTGACTTACTATTTATTAGCAAGTAAATAATTTTATGCATCAATTTGATTTAAAAAATAAAACAGCAATTATCACGGGTGGAGCACAAGGTTTTGGTTTAGATATTGCTAAACGGTTTTTAAAGTCAGGAACAAAAGCTATTATCTGGGACATAGATGAAGAAGAATTAAAGAAAGCTGTTAAAGCTGTGAACGATCCAAATCTTTCATATAATGTTGTTGACGTATCTGATTTTAAAAATGTCAAAGATACAGTTGATGAAATAGCAAAATCTTCAAATATTGATATTTTAATTAATAATGCAGGTATTACTGGGTCTACGTCTTCACTTTGGGATTATGATGTAGTTGAATGGAATAAAATAATAGAAATTAACTTAATGGGTACATTTAACTGTTGTAAATGTGTGGTGCCTTACATGATTAAAAATGATTATGGTAGAATAGTTAATGTTGCATCGGTTGCTGGAAAAGATGGTAATGCAAACGCAAGCGCTTATAGCTCAGCAAAAGCGGGTGTTATTGGTTTAACAAAATCGCTAGGAAAAGAACTGGCTGATAAGAATATAGCTGTTAATGCTGTCACTCCAGCAGGGGCTAAAACAAGAATATTAGACCAAATGTCAAAAGAACATGTGGCTAGAATGTTATCAAAAGTGCCAAGAGGTAGATTTTTGGAAATTGAAGAATTTACATCTCTAATTTGCTGGCTTTCATCTGAGGAAAACTCATTTTCAACAGCTGCTGTTTTTGATATTAGTGGTGGTAGATCTACTTATTAAGACTAATTGTTAAAGTTTTTAAATCAACTTTATCTTCTTTAGAGATTACAGGTGCAAGTAAAATTACTGACCAATAAATTAAAAGTACAAATATAGAAATTGATTTCATTCTGTTTAATAATATTAAATATTGATCTTAGAATGTTTAAAGTGTGTTCAAATGTTGTTTTTTAAAAAATTTTAGCTATACAGTTTTCTTATGTTAAGAAATTTTATAATAACAATATTTTCTTCTTTTTTACTTCTAACTAATGTTAATGCTGAAAAAATTACTGTTTTTGATTTTACAGATGAGGAATTCAACACACTAAAAGTTGGAAAAAAATACAAAGGTGAAACAACATGGACCTTAGATAAGAATGAAAAAGGTAATTTTATTAAAGCAGAAGCTGAAGGTAAAGGATCTGGCTTAGGTAAAGAAATTAAAATTGATCTACTAAAAACCCCTTTTATTAATATTACTTGGAAAGTTGAAAAAGACTTATCTGGTATAATAGAAAACAGTAAAAAGGGACATGATTATGCTGCAAGAGTATTCGTTATAAAAAAAACTGGCTCTACAGCCCTTTCTAATAGAGCTATAAATTATGTGTTTTCTAGCAATAATAAAGTAGGAAAAAATTGGCCTAGTCCATACACAAAAAAATCAATTGATTATGTTTTATCAACAACTCAAGAAAACCTTGATAAGTGGGTGACTGTCAAAGCTAATGTTAAGGAAGACTTTATGAAACTTCATGGAATAAATGTGGAAGATATATCTGGAGTTGCAATAATGACTGATACAGATAACTCAAAGTTAAAAGCTATATCTTATTATCAAGATATTTATTTTTCAGCAGAATAAGATTATTTAAATACTTTTTTAAGACCAATACTTAAAAAAGATAAAAGCACAGCTACAATTACATCCTCAATGGGCGCAGCATTCGGTACAGCAAAATTCCATAAAATAACACCAATTAACCAGATAATATAAACTTTCATTATGATGATTGTATCTTAGTTTAGTATTAAATATTATTTTTTTTGTTATTATATATGAATGCATGAAAATTTTTTTCACAATGTTAAAGTTTATTATGAAGATACAGATGCTGGGGGCATCGTGTATTATGCAAATTATTTAAAATTCCTTGAAAGAGCCCGTACAGAAGCTTTAGTTACATTAGGTTTTAATAACAAAAAGATTAAAGATGACTTTGGAGCTCAAATTATAGTTAAGTCATGTAATATTGAATATAAAATTTCTGCTCATCTTGAAGATGAGCTAACTATAAGATCTTTTGTTAAATCAATTACAAAAACATCATTTTTTATGAATCAATTTATTAAAAGGGGTGAAGATTTAATAGTTGAAGCAAAAGTTCATTTAGTATTTGTTAATAAAGAAGGTAAACCTATAAAAATACCAGGCACCTTATTTCAGGATTTTAAACCTTACTTTTGTGATACTATTAAGCTTTAGAGTGCTTTTTAGCAGTTCTAAGTAGATTTATCATTTTTCTTGTATCAATTATTTTAGTGCTGTCTCTTATACACATCTCCGAGCCCACGAGACAAGAGGCAATCTC
>CALCPL010000073.1 GCA_937897125.1 uncultured Candidatus Pelagibacter sp.
TGCTTTTCATTTTTATTCAAAGGTTTGAAGGACTTTTTTTGATAATTTTAAGTATTACATTCATTATAGCGTCCATTATATCCTTTTATCATTTTGGGATAGAGCAAGGTTTCATAAAGGAATCTTTAGTTTGTGATTTAAATTCTAACAATACTGATTTGACTAAAGAAGCACTCCTAAATCAGCTAAAAGAAGTCACAGTTAGCTGTAAAGATGCAACTTTTAAAATTTTGGGATTATCTCTTGCCACAATTAATATTTTTACCTCTTTAATAATTGCAACTATAACTATAAAACTTTTCTTAACTTATGAAAAAAACAAATAAAGAAAAAGTAAAAGAATTTATTCGAGTTGACCACGCAGGTGAACGAGGTGCGGTAAAAATTTATGAAGGTCAATTACTGGCTCTAAATACATTTGTTAAAGATGAAAATTTAAAAAAGAAAATTGAAGAAATGAAAATCCACGAAAAAGAGCACTGTGAGTACTTTGAAAATGAAATTAAAAAAAGAAATATAAAACCAACAAAATTCTTACCTTTGTGGGATTTACTTGGTGTCGGGCTTGGTTTTGGTTCAACAATCTTGGGAAAGAAAGCTGCTATGTTATGCACTGCTTCGGTAGAAGAAGTAATTGATGAACATTACCTAAATCAAATTAATGCATTAGAAAATGATGAGAAAAAATTAAAAGAAAAAATAATTAAGTTTAGAGAAGATGAACTACATCATAAAGATATAGCCTATAAAGAAGGTGCAACTAAAAAAGGAATGTATTCTATTTTAGATAAATTAATTAAAACTGGATCAAAAATTGCTATTAATATTTCTGAAAAAATATAATTAAGCTTCTAACTCAACATCCCAATACAAATAATCCATCCAGCTCTTGTGTAGGAAATTTGGTGGGAAATTTTTACCATTTTTGTGTAGGTCTTCTGTAGATGGTTGATATGGTTCCTGATTTAAGCTCATATCCAAATTTTTCAATAACCTTCCACCTTTTTTTACATTGCATGAAGAGCAAGCGGTTATAACATTATCCCAATTGGTTTGCCCTCCTTTAGATCTTGGAAGTAGATGGTCAAAAGTAAGCTCTTCACCACTTCCACAGTATTGACAGGAAAATTTATCTCTTAAAAAAACGTTAAATCTAGTGAAACTAGGGTTGGACTGTGGTTTTATAAAACTTTTTAATGCAATAACACTTGGCAATCTCATATTAAATGATGGGCTTCTAATAACTCTGTCATAATTGCTAACTATGGTAACTCTATCTAAAAAAACAGATTTTATAGAATCTTGCCAGTTCCATAAAGACAATGGATAATAACTTAAAGGTCTATAATCTGCATTTAAGACTAATGCAGGACATTTCTCTAAAGACAAATTTTGATCATTAAAAATCATTATAAAAAATTCTAACTGAAAAAAATTAATTTATCAATAAATAGAATTTAATTATATTTGAAAGTTATTTTTAATATAATTTAAGGCCGTACTTGATGCTTCAATAGGAATATGATGTTCACAATTCTCTATCATTTTGGTTTCAATTTCAATGTCATTTCTAATTAGGAAATCTTTTGCCTCTAATAAAAATGTTGGTGACACAACTGCGTCTTGATCACCATGTATCAATAACATTTTAGTAGAAGAAGATTTTCTTTTACTAAGATCATCTGGATTTATTATTTTACCAGAAAAACCAACAATACAATTATAATTTTGATTGCTCGTTAAACCTAAATTGATAGACATCATACATCCTTGACTAAATCCTGATAAGCAAATTTGAGAATTGTTAAGATTATACTCACTTTTAACTTCTTCAATATATTTTTGAAGTTTAATTTCTGCTTTTTTAGATTCTTCTAGAATATAACTTGGATCATCTTTGGTTAAATCAAACCATTGAAAACCTGAAGGGTTAATTTTACATTCTTCGTGCCCATCTGGACATAAAAAAATAGTATTGGGTAGAAATCTTTTCCAATTTAACGTCAACATACTTATGTCTTTTCCATCACCACCATAGCCATGAAGTAAAATAATAGCATTATTAATTGGTATATCTTTTTCTGGCTTAATAATTGTAGTTGATAGACAAAGTGTCATAGATGTTTTTATTATGTTTTTTTTATTTAAAAACATTCTACAATAGTTTTATGATATCTGGAACATTGGTTAAAATTTTAAGTATTGTACTTTTAATGGTTGTAGCAGTCGTCTTAATCTTAGGAATAGGAACTTTATTCAAAGGCGGTGAAACTAGCAAAAAATATTCGAATAAATTAATGCAGTACAGAGTACTTTTTCAATTTATAGCCATAATTGTTTTGGTTTGTTTTGCTTATTTTTTTAAAAATTAGTCGTATTGTTTTAGCCAATTAATAAACTCTAAGTTATTAAAATCAATAGATCCCATAATACGTCCAAACTCTTCACCTTTTTTATTAAATAAAATAGTTGTGGGAACCCCTCTTAAAGAAAATTTTTTAGCTAGAGTAATTGGTGCATCAAAATATATTTCTAGATTTTGAATGCCTAGTTCTTTGAAAAAAGAATCTGATTTAGATAAATTTTCCTGACCAATATTAATAGGAAAAATTTTTAAATTATCAAAATTACTATTTGATTGTAAGTCATCTAGGGATGGCATCTCCTCTCTACAGGGAGCGCACCAAGTAGCCCAAAAATTTAATATTAACAATTTTCCTTTAAAATCATCTAAATTTACATCGTAATCGTTTGAATCCTTAAAAACTACTTCCTCATATATTTTTGGATTTTTTGATAAAACTAAATTTTTTATATTAGGTTTTTCTAGAGCATAACTAATGTTGCTAGTTATTAGGTAGATAAATATTAATAATAATTTCATGCTAAATATGTATAATTAATTATCATGGTAAAAAATAAAAACAATATGGCAATATGGGGATCGAGAATAAAAAAAGATGCCTCAACCTTATTTCAAAAAGTTGGTAATTCAATAGATATTGATAAAAAGCTTTTTCAAGAAGATATTTTAGGATCAATTGTGCATGTTGAGATGTTATTTAGACAAAAAATTATTTCATTTAAAATTAAGAATAAAATAATTTTTGGACTTAATAAAATTGAGAAAGAAATTTTAAAAAATAAATTTGAATATAGCAAAAAGTATGAAGATATTCATATGAATATTGAAAAAAGATTATTTCAAATTATAGGAGAAGAGGCCGGATATGTTCACACAGCTAGATCTAGAAATGATCAGGTGATTACTGATTTTAAAATGTGGACGACTTCAGCAACTAAAGAAATTAATAAGAATTTAGACAATATCATTAAGACCATTCTCAAAATTTCAGAAAAAAATATTGAAACCATAATGCCTGGGTTTACTCATTTAAAAAATGCACAAGCTGTGTCTTTTGCTCATTATTTAATGTCTTATGTGGAGATGTTTAATAGGGACAAAAAAAGATTTACTTATAATTTAGAAAGTTTATCAGAAAGTCCGTTGGGTGTTGCCGCCTTAACAGGTACTTCTTTTAATATTGATAGAAATTTTACTTCAAAAAAACTAGGATTTAAAAGACCAACGAATAATTCAATTGATACTGTTGCAGATAGAGATTTTGTTTTGGATTTTTTATATAGCGCTTCTGTTTGTTCAATGCATATTTCAAGAATAGCTGAAGAGCTTATTATTTGGAACTCTGATGGATTCAACTTAATTACACTTTCAGACAAGGTGGTAACTGGTTCTTCAATAATGCCTCAAAAGAAAAATCCTGATTTGTTAGAATACTTAAGAGGAAAAACTGGAATGGTTTATGGAAATTTATTTTCAATGCTGACAATTCTTAAAGGACTTCCCATATCTTATTTTAAAGATCTTCAAGATGACAAAGAAATACTCTTCAAATCTAATGAAATTCTTAATAATAGTATTGCTATTCTTAATGAGGTTTTAAAAAATCTAAAACCTAATAAACAACAAATGTTAGACCTTGCTAACTCAGGCTATATTACGGCTACTGACTTAGCTGACTATCTTGTTAAAAATCACTCAATGCCATTTAGAAAAGCATACCAAACTACCGCTTCTATTGTGAATTATGCAGAAAAGAAAAAGAAAAAATTGAATGAATTAAATATTGATGAGCTAAAGAAAATTGAACCAAGGCTTACAATTGAAGTTTTAAAGATATTTAATGTAAAAAACTCTGTAAACTCTAAAAAATCTTACGGTGGAACGTCTTTTGATAATATCAAAAAAATGATAATGAAATATAAAAAAGCTTAAAATGATAAAAAAGTTAATTTTAATTTCTATATTTTGTTCTTTCTTATTTTCATGTGGAAAAAAAGGAGATCCTCAATATGAGGGGAATGAAATGGTTTTTCCAAAGTCAGTAGATTAATGAAATATATAAATAAAAACTTAACAATTGAAAAAGTTAATGTTCAGAAAATAGCAAAAAAGTTCGGTACACCGACTTATTGCTATTCACACAAACAACTTACAGAAAACATAAAAAACTTTAAAAAAAATTTTAGCTCTTTTTCTCCATTAATCTGTTTTGCTGTCAAATCTAACACCAATGTAAATCTGATAAGAGAAATTAGAAAATTAGGGTTAGGTGCTGATGTTGTTTCAATGGGTGAATTAATGATGGCTCTAAAAGCTGGCATGGATCCAAAAAAAATTGTTTTTTCAGGAGTGGGTAAAACCTCAACTGAAATAAGTTATGCAATTGATAAAAAAATTTTATTAATAAATGCTGAATCTAAAAGTGAAATTATTGAAATTGAAAAAATTGCAAAACTAAAAAAAAAAATAGTTAATATAGGCATTAGACTTAATCCCTGTCTCTTATACACATCTGACGCTGCCGACGAATAGAGAGGTGTAGA
>CALCPL010000074.1 GCA_937897125.1 uncultured Candidatus Pelagibacter sp.
CCTCTTGTCTCGTGGGCTCGGAGATGTGTATAAGAGACAGCAACTGGAGTATATTTCCAAACTGGTAACGCAATTTGTAAAATGCTGCACAAATCAGCAATTGCTAAAGAACACGGAAGAAAAAAAGGTATAGATAAAGCTTACAGATGTACTGCACCTTCAACTGGTGGATCAAACTATAATATTGGTCAAATCGCAGCTGGTGAATTTCAATTTGGTGTGGCTCAGTCTGACTGGCAATATCATGCTGTAAATGGATCAAGCAAATGGGAAGGTAAACAGTACAGTGATTTAAGAGCTGTATTCTCAGTACACAATGAACCTTTTCAAATTTGGGCAAGAAAAAAAGCAAAAGTAAAAGATTTTGCTGGGCTTAAAGGAAAAGTTGTAAACATTGGTAACGCTGGTTCAGGTCAAAGAGGAACTATGGAAGTACTTATGGATGCAAAAGGAGTTAACAATAGCTTCTTTAAATCAACTACTGAATTAACTTCATCTGAACAAGTAAAAGCATTATGTGATGGTAAGATTGATGCTTTTGGTTACTCGGTAGGATTTCCAAATGGAGCTATGGAGAATGCAGCTTCTTGTGGAGCAAAAGCTTTACCCATCAACTTAACAGGTCCTGAAGTTCAAGGACTAATTGATGGTGCTGCTTATTATGCAAGTGCCGTAATACCTGCTGGCACTTATACGGGACAGAAAAAAGACGTAACTACTTTTGGTGTTAAAGCTACTGTAGTAACTTCGGCTAATGTTTCTGATGAACTTGTATATCTAGTTGTTAAAGCTGTGATGGAAAATTTTGATGATTTCAAAAAACAACATCCTGCTTTTGCTTCTTTAAAAAAAGAAGATATGATAGCTGCTGGTTTGTCAGCTCCATTACACCCAGGTGCAATTAAATATTATAAAGAAGCTGGATTAATGTAATCCAACTCCTTAATTAAATTAAAAGGCCTGATATATTTATCGGGCCTTTTTTTTGTTATAGAGTATCATTTTAAAAATGAATCAAAGCATTAACGGTAAAGTAGAAAATAAGATTAGTGAGGATTTATCTCCAACTAGAAATCTTACTGGACTACATTTAAAAATTGTTGGAAGTATTGCAATCATTTGGTCATTATTCCAACTTTGGTATGCTTCTCCATTTCCTTTTATGTTTGATATTGGAATGTTTAAAGGACTTCCTGCTAGAGCTATTCATTTAGGTTTTGCTTTAACTTTAGCTTTTTTAATTTATCCAATTTCTAAAAGAAAAAAAATTTCTATATTTGATATTCTAATTAGTTTTATTGCTGCATTTTGTTGTTTATATATTTATTTTTTTTATGACCAATTAGTTGACAGAGGGGGAATTCTTTTAACTGTTACAATTTGGGAAAAATTTAATTTACCAGTTGAGTTGATTATTGGAAGTTGTGGAATTTTAATATTAATTGAAGCAACCAGAAGAGTATTTGGATTACCTCTAGTTATTATTGCAGTTTGTTTTTTGCTCTTTTCATATTTTGGTAGATACGCACCAGAAATAATTTCTCATGGTGGGCTTTCATTAAATAGATTAGTTGGATTTCAGTGGCTTGATCAAGAAGCTATATTTGGAATTCCTATAGGTGTTTCTGTAGATTTCATTTTTTTATTTGTTTTATTTGGAGCACTTCTAGAAACAGCCGGTGGAGGTAAATATTTTTTAGACCTAGCTTTTGCCATGGTTGGCAAAATGAGAGGAGGACCTGCAAAAGCAGCAATTTTAGGATCTGGAATGACTGGTCTAATCTCAGGATCTTCAATTGCAAACACAGTTACAACTGGAACTTTTACAATTCCAATTATGAAAAAAACTGGTTTTTCCAAAGAAAAAGCTGGTGCTATAGAGGTATCATCATCAGTTAATGGACAATTAATGCCACCTGTAATGGGAGCTGCAGCATTTGTGATGGCAAGTTTTTTAGGTGTTACTTATTTTGAGGTCGTTAAGCACGCATTTTTACCAGCAATTATTTCTTATGTGGCATTGTTTTATATTTCTCACCTTGAAGCTTTAAAATTAAATTTAAAAGGAATGGATGATGTCGATATTCCAAATTTAAAGAAAACATTTTTATCAGGATTACATTTTTTAATTCCTATTTTTGTTTTAGTGTACATGCTCGTTTATTTAAGATTTACCGCTTCATACTCAATATTTTTTGCAACGATTGCATTAATAATTGTAAACCTTGGTTACATATTATTTAAAAATTCTGATTTTAAATTAGCAATAAAAACTTGGTTTAATCAAACAATAGTTGGTTTTGAAAAAGGTGCTTTAAATATGGTTGGTGTTGGAATAGCAATAGCAACAGCTGGCATAATAGTTGGAGCTGTTGGTTCAACAGGGTTAAGTACAAATTTAATTATAGTTATAGAATTTATTGCAAAAGATAATGTTGTTATTTTGCTATTTTTAACAATAATTTTATGTCTAATACTTGGTATGGGTCTACCAACTACTGCAAATTATGTTGTAGTGGCTTCATTAATGGCAACAGTATTGGTTGATGTTGGAAACGCATCTGGATTTGTATTTCCACTTATAGCGGTTCACTTGTTTGTTTTTTATTTTGGCTTGATGGCTGACGTCACTCCTCCAGTTGGTCTCGCATCATATGCGGCAGC
The DNA here is from genome assembly GCA_937897125.1 of uncultured Candidatus Pelagibacter sp. The sequence continues at coordinate 2,665 of CALCPL010000074.1, forward strand.
TGCTATTTCAGGAGGTGATCCACTTAAAACTGGTCTGCAAGCTTTTTGGTACAGTTTAAGAACAGGTATTTTACCTATCGTATTTTTATTTAATCATGAATTGTTATTGATAGGCATTGAAAATGTGTGGCATGGACTACTGGTAATCATCACTTCTTTGATAGGAATATTAGTTTTTACTTCTGCAACTCAAGCTTGGTTTATTAATAGATTAAGATGGTACGAGATAATAATTTTTTTATTAATCTCTATTTCACTCTTAGCCCCAGAATTTATTTTAAATAAATTTTATCCTAAATATAATTATATGGATATTAACAAAATTCATTTAATGAAGGTAGATTTCAATAAGGAGGCTAGATTTAAAGTAACACGTCCAAGTAATTATGGTGAAAGATACAAGTTAATTGTAATCAAAAAAAATACTTTTGAAACCGAGTATAGTTTAGAGCAATATGGACTTAGTTTAATTAGAGAAGAAAACAGAGTTATTGTAGATACCCTGCAATGGAATGGAAGTGCTAAAAAAAGTGGTTTTGAAACTGGTGATTATATAAGTGAATTTAAAATAGAAAATGCAGATAGACCAAATAAAGGAATCATTTACCCAATAGCTATTTTATTATTAATTATATTTGGTTATTTGAACTATAGAAGAAAAGAATAATTATCCACCAGGACCAAGATTAGATGGTTTAATTTTTAAGATTTTCCAAATACCTGATGCTGAGGTTATAATTTTATCATTACATTTCAGCTCACAAAATAAAAATACTAGTGTATTGGTCTTTTTAAGAATTCTTGTAAAGCCAGTAACTATATCACCTACTTTAGAGGCACCAATAAATTTTAAATCCAATGAAATAGTTACACAAGGTGCATTTCCAGATGCTCTATGTGCTGCAGTCCCCGCTCCTGCATCAATTAAGGCTGATAAATAACCACCGTGAGTTATCCCAGCAGCATTTAAATGATTTTCATTAATCGTAGTTTTGAATTCATATTCTGTTTCAGATACAGTTTTAAATAAAACTCCACCATTGTGTTTCATAAAACCAGGTTTAATACTTATTTGCTCAAATTCATTGCTCATAGCTCTTTATAGTACGAAAGTTAAAATTAATAAAATTATAAAAACAATTATAAAAAAATATATAACCGATTTTTGTAGTGATGATTTTAGTAGCCAATCTAACATTTTTATTTATCCTTTTTGGTGGACCGCCCAGAACTCGAATCTGGAATCTCCCGGTTCGTAGCCGAGCGCCTTATCCAATTTGGCCAGCGGTCCTTAATTAAATAATTTGTCCAACATATCAAAGTTTTTGATGTAATTTAAGTTATAAAATATTATGCTGTACTATCAATGAGCAAAAAATCAAATGATGTGGTTATTACAGCTGCATTAAGAACACCTATAGGCACATATAAAGGATCTTTAAAAGGTCTTAGTGCTGATAAACTAGGTGCACTAGCTATTAAAGAAGCTGTTTATAAATCAAAATTAAAATCAGACGATATTGATGAGGTGATTATGGGACACGTTCTCACTTCTGGATTAGGGCAAAACCCAGCAAGACAAGCTTCTATTCATGCTGGAATTCCAGTTTCAAAACCTGCACATATAATTAATCAAGTATGTGGATCTGGATTAAGATCTGTAATTTCAGGTTATCAGTCCATTAAACTAGGTGAAAATAAAATTATAGTTGCTGGTGGACAAGAAAATATGTCTAGAGCACCACATGCTATATTTTATCGAGAAGATAAAAAACTAGACGAAAATAAGCTAGTGGATACGATGATCAATGATGGGTTAATAGACTCATTTAACAATTATCATATGGGAATTACTGCCGAAAATGTTGCAGAAAAATATAAAATTTCTAGAGATGAACAAGATTTATTTGCATTAAATTCTCAAGAAAAAACTCAAAAAGCTATAAATGAAAATAGATTCAAAAATGAGCTGATAAAATTAAAGATTGATACAGATAATAAAAATTTTCTTTTTGAAAAAGATGAGCATCCAAGAAGCAATTTAAACTTAGAAGATCTAAAAAAATTAAAAACTGTTTTCAAAGAGAATGGAACAGTTACTGCAGGTAATTCATCGGGAATAAATGATGGTGCAGCAGCGACTATATTAATGTCTAGAGAAGAGGCAGAACTTAGAGGTGTAGAGCCATTAGCTAAAGTGGTTTCTTGGGCAACTTGTGGTGTTGAACCTTCATTGATGGGACTAGGCCCAATTAAAGCTGTTAATCTCGCATTAGAAAAAGCCGAATGGAAGAGAGAGGATGTTGATTTGTTTGAAGTAAATGAAGCATTTGCTGCTCAAAGCATTGCCGTAATTAGAGATCTTAAAATTTCTAAAGAGATTGTAAATGTTAATGGTGGGGCAATTGCATTGGGACATCCAATTGGAGCTTCAGGAACTAGAATTTTAGTAACCCTTATTCACGAGATGATTAGACAAAATAAAAGTAAAGGTTGTGCCACTCTCTGCATTGGTGGAGGAATGGGAATAGCCATGTGTATTGAAAGAAATTAATTTCTTATTTATTTGTTAATTTTTAAAGTTTTTTGTTCAATAAAAATACAGGTTTGCACAAAAAAGCTTATTATTGTGCTAAAATAACCTGAGATATAGTTTTTTTTAAGTGTATAAATCGATTTAAAATAATGAGTGAAAAATTACTTGTTCCAGACATTGGTGAATTTGAAAAAGTTGAGGTTATTGAACTTTTAGTAAAAGTTGGAGACCAAATAAACCTAAATGATCCTGTTGTTACTATTGAGAGTGATAAATCTAGTGTTGAAATTCCATCAACAGTTTCTGGTAAGGTAGAATCTGTAAATGTTAAAGTGGGTGATAAAGTTTCTAAAGGAGACATATTATTAAGTATTGAATCTTCAAAAGAAAACCTTTCAGAAAAGCCAATTCCTAAAGATACAGAAAGTATTATTAAACAGGCAGAATCAGTTTTGAAGAATGAAAAAAAAGAAGCAACTATTCAACAAAGTCCAGCCCCAGAAAAAAAACAAACAATAATTCAAGTTACCAATGAAAATGATATTGACCCATTAGAAACTCAAGATTGGTTAGAGTCTTTATCTGCAGTTGTTAAAAAAGATGGAAATCAAAGAGCTCATTTTTTGATAAAAGAATTAATTAACAAAGC
>CALCPL010000075.1 GCA_937897125.1 uncultured Candidatus Pelagibacter sp.
CTACACCTCTCTATTCGTCGGCAGCGTCAGATGTGTATAAGAGACAGGTTTATATTGGATTGCAATTTCATTAACTTTTGATGAAAGTTTCAAATTTTTAATACCAATAGCTATTGTTTTATTTCCTGCTTTTCTGGCAATATTTTATGGATTAATAACTTATTTGTTTTCTGTTTTTTATTCTAAAAATGTTGTTAGTACATTTTTTATTTTTTCAATTTTATATGGATCTATTGAATTTATTAGAGGGTCCATTCTTACTGGTTTTCCATGGAATTTAATTGCTTTTAGTTTTTCAGAAAGTATTTATTTTATTCAAATTCTTTCAGTAATTGGGACTTATTCTTTTAATTTAATCTGCATATCTCTGTTTACTGTGCCAGCTATATTTATCTTAAGAAAAACCAGAAAAGAAATTATTGTCTGTTTTTTCTTTATAATAATTTCTGTAGGCTTTTTAGTTTTTGGGAATTTAAAATTTAATCAATTTAATACCATGACTGATATTAAAAATAATTTTACAATAAGAGCTGTATCACCCAATATTAGTTTAGATCGATTTTATTCAGGACAGGACGAATTAAAGATTATCCAAGAACTAATTACCTTGAGTAGCCCAGAAAAAAAAGAACCAACGATTTTTTTATGGCCTGAAGGAATTATTCCAGACAGTTATTTAAGAGATATGGATATCTATAAGGAATTGTTTTCAAATAGTTTTGGGAATGATGATTTAATTATCATGGGTCTAAATAGCGTAAAGACTAAAAATAGTGAAAATTTATTTTTTAATTCAATGGCAGTTTTTAATAATAAATTGGATTTAATTCATAGTTACAATAAGATTAATTTAGTTCCATTTGGAGAGTTCACCCCATTTGAAACAGTTCTTGGTTTAATAGGACTTAAAACAGTAACCAATGATTACCAATCTTTTTCAAAAGGTGAGAGCCTAAAAGCACTTTCAATAAAAAATGACAAGATAGAACTAAAATTACTTCCCTTAATTTGTTATGAAATTATTTATTCAAATAGATTATTTAAAGACAAAAACTTTGATTATATAATTAATATTTCAGAAGATGGGTGGTTTGGAAATTCTATTGGACCGAAACAACATTTTGCACACAGTATCTTTAGATCAATTGAAAGTGGAAAGTATGTAATTAGATCAGCAAATAATGGATTATCTGCCATTATTAACCCAATTGGTATTATAGAAAAAAAAGTTGAGATTGGCACTACTGGTTATATTGATTTTAAAGAGAGTAAAATCCTTAAATCTACGCTCTATATGAATTATGGGGATAAGATATTTTTTATACTTATTTTATTATATATTTTTTTAATTTTTTCATTTAAGAAAATTACACATGAGTAATTTAAAAAATTTTTTATTTACAAGCGAGTCTGTTTCTGAAGGACATCCAGACAAAGTGTCAGATCGTATTTCTGATATGGTTGTGGATAGCTATCTTTCAGGTGATCCTTTTTCAAGAGTAGCATGTGAAACTTTAACCACTACAAATAAAGTTGTTTTAGCTGGAGAAGTAAGAGGACCGAGCATCAAAGAAGAAGATCTTATTCAAAAAGTAAGAGAATGCATCAAGGATATAGGTTATGATCAAGATGGTTTTACTTGGAGAGAAGCTACAAAAATAGAAAGCCACCTTCACGCACAATCTGCAGATATAGCAATGGGTGTGGACTCATCAAGTAATAAAGATGAAGGAGCGGGTGACCAAGGAATAATGTTTGGTTATGCTTGTAATGAAACTGAAGAATTAATGCCTGCACCAATTCATTATTCTCATAAGATTTTGAGATTAATGGCTGAAGATAGAAAATCTGGAAAATTAAAAAATATTGAGCCAGATTCAAAAAGTCAAGTTACGTTTGAATATGTTGATGGAAAACCAACCAAAGTAAAATCAGTTGTTATATCTTCACAACACTCAGCAGATGTAGATCAGGCTAAAGTTAGAGAATTATTAAAACCTTATTTATTAAAATCAATTCCAGAAAAGTTTTTGAAAGATTTTAATGAAGATGAATTATATATAAACCCAACTGGAAATTTTGTGATTGGTGGTCCGGATGGGGATTGTGGCTTAACAGGTAGAAAAATTATTGTAGATACTTATGGTGGAGCAGCACCTCATGGTGGAGGAGCTTTCTCTGGTAAAGATCCAACTAAAGTTGATAGGTCAGCTGCTTACGCAGCAAGATATATTGCTAAAAATATTGTTGCATCTAACATTGCTGAAAAATGTTTAATTCAAGTAGCATACGCAATTGGAGTTTCTAAACCTTTATCAATTTATGTAGATTTATTTGATAATGATTTAGAAAAAAATAAATTTGTAACAGAAAAGATTTCAGAAAATTTTGATTTAAGCCCAAGAGGCATAAGAGAAATGCTAGGCTTAAATAAACCTATTTATGAAAAAACAGCAGCTTATGGTCACTTTGGAAGAGTGCCTGAAGCTAACGGTTCATTTTCATGGGAAAAAACAGATAAAAAAGACGTTTTTTCTAAATAGTTGCTATTGAATTAAAAAAAAATCTTTATATATTGCCCTTACATTATTGAAATTACAGAATGGGCTTTAGCCCATTTTTTTTTGGAGCTAATAAACTTATGTTAAATAGAAGATCAGATAAATTAGAATTATTAAGAATTGCTGAAGCAGTTGCTTTAGAAAAGTCTATAGATAAAGAATTAATTATTGATTCCATGGAAACTGGAATTGCAAAAGCTGCCAAATCAAAATTTGGACAGGACAATGAAATTAAAGTTTTAATAGACAGAGAAACTGGAGATATCGGAATTTTCAGAAAATTAATTGTTGTAGAAAAACCAGAAAATACAAATACAGAAATTAATCTTCAAGATGCAATCATTTTAAATGAAGTAAACAAAGATAAAAAAATTGGTGACGAAATTTTACAACCGCTTCCCTCTTTTGATTTTGGAAGAATAGCTGCGCAAACAGCAAAACAAGTTATTAGTTTTAATGTAAGAGAAGCAGAGCGTGAAAGACAATACAATGATTTCATAGACAAAAAAGATTCAATTTTAAGTGGAATTGTTAAGCGTCTAGAGTTTGGAAATGTAATAGTTGATTTGGGTAGAACTGAAGCAATTATTCAAAAAAATGAAATGATCCCTAGAGAAAATATTAAAGCTGGCGATAGAGTTAAAGCTTATTGTTATGACGTAAAAAGAGAAGCTAGAGGACAACAAATATTTTTATCAAGAGCACATCCAAAATTTATGGAAAAATTATTTGTTCAAGAGGTTCCTGAAATCTATGATGGTTTAATTGAAATCAAATCATCAGCAAGAGATCCAGGAAGCAGAGCAAAAATTTGTGTTAAAGCTGTTGATACTTCATTAGATCCAGTAGGAGCTTGTGTTGGAATGAGAGGATCAAGAGTTCAAGCAGTAGTTAACGAATTACAAGGTGAAAAAATTGATATTGTTAATTGGTCTGAAGATCCAGCAATAGTAGTTTCAAATGCATTGTCACCGGCTGAAGTTCAAAGAGTAAACGTTGATAGTGTTGCAAAAAAATTAGATGTAATTTTAACTGAAGAAAACTTAAGTAAAGCAATTGGTCGTAGAGGTCAAAATGTTAGGTTGGCTACTAAATTATTAAATTACGAAATTAATATAATGACTGATGCAGAAGATTCAGAAAGAAGACAATCTGAGTTTAAAGAAAAAACTGAAAACTTTGTTAAAAATTTAGAGTTGGACGAAACATTAGGACAATTACTTGTTGCTGAAGGTTTTTCTTCGATTTCAGACATTAAAGATAGCTCACCAGAAAATTTAATGAAAATTGAAGGTATAGAGGAAGACACTGCTAAGGCTTTGATTGAAAGAGCAAAAGAGTTTTACCAAAAAGATCAAGAAGACATCACTCAAAGAATTAAAGATTTGGGACTTCAAGATGATCTTATAAATCACAAAGGACTAACCCCAGGAATGTTAGTTACTTTAGGAGAACAAAAGATTTTAAAATTAGAAGATTTTGCAGACCTTGCCTCTGATGAATTAACAGGTGGTTATGATGTTGTGAAAGGTGAAAGAATTAAGATTCAAGGATACCTTGAAGATTTTGCTTTATCAAAAACAGAAGCGGATGAATTAATTATGTCTGCAAGAAACATAATTTACAAAGATTGAGTAATGAAATATGGAAAACAAAAAAACAAAATTAACACTTTCTGGCATAGCCAAGAAATCGATAGAGAATATAGAGTTAGCAAAAACTCAAAGTAAAAATTCTGTTGTAATTGAAAAAAAACCTAGCAAATTTGCACCTAGAGGTAACTTTACTAGACCTGCTAGTGTTAGGTCAAAACCAGCAGTAACAAGCGCAAGTAGCTTTCCCCCTAGAACTACATCGGCACCTAAGCCATCTTCTCCAATAACTAATGACTATGAAAAACGTAAGTTAGCTGAGCAAAGAGCAACCAGAAGACTCAAAGGTGACACAGGCAAACCTGACACTAAAAAAAGAGAATTAAAATTAACTGTTTCAAGAGCATTAAGCGATGAGATCGAAGCAAGAACAAGAAGTATGGCTTCACTTAAAAGAGCAAAATTAAAAGAAAATAGAGAACTTACTAAAGAAGAAATTCAAGAAAGCTTAAAGCCTGTAAAAAGAGATGTGAATATTCCTGAAGCAATAACAGTAAGAGAGTTATCCAATAGAATGGCCGAGCAATCAAATAATGTAATCAAACATCTATTTGGAATGGGAGTTACTGTTACTATCAATCAAACATTAGCAGCAGATACTGCTGAATATTTGGTAAAAGAATTTGGTCATAATCCAATTAGAGAAGCAAAAGCAGAAGAAATCATTCAAAAAATAAAAGAGTCTAGATCTGAAAATTTAAAGAATAGACCACCGATCGTAACTGTGATGGGTCATGTGGATCATGGAAAGACTTCGGTATTAGATGTTTTAAGAAGTGCAAATGTTGTTTCTGGTGAATTTGGTGGAATAACACAACATATTGGTGCTTATCAAATACAGCACGAATCTAATAAACTAACTTTTATTGACACACCAGGTCATGCTGCATTTACAGAAATGAGAGCAAGAGGATCAAAATTGACAGACGTTGTGGTATTAGTAGTTGCTGCAGATGATGGTGTTAAACCTCAAACAATTGAATCTATAAAACATGCTAAAGCTGCGAACGTTCCAATAGTTGTAGCAATTAACAAGTGTGATTTACCAGAGGCAGACCCACAAAAAATAAAGAACCAGCTTTTAGAATATGAACTTATTGCAGAAGATTTATCGGGAGATACTTTGATGGTTGAAATTTCTGCAAAAAATAAAAAGAATTTAGATAAGTTAGTAGAGTCGATTGTTCTACAAGCAGAAATCTTGGATTTAAAAACTGACTTTGAATCTAAAGCAACTGGAATTGTTTTAGAATCTAAAATTGATATTGGTAGAGGAGCGGTTGCAACAGTTGTGGTTACATCTGGAACAATTAAAAAAGGTGATTTCTTTGTTAGTGGATTAAAATGGGGAAAAGTAAGAGCTTTAATTAACGATAAAGGAGAAAGTGTTAATGAAGCACCACCATCAATGCCAGTTGAAATTCTTGGAATTAATGGAGCGGCTAAATCAGGAGATGATTTTATTGTCTTAGATTCAGAAAAAGAAGCCAAAACATTAAGTGAGACTAGAGCAGATGAAACCAAAACTGGTGGAAGCCCTTTAACTTTTGCAACTCAAGATTCAGCTTTTGCTGATAAGTCAGCTGCAGAATTAAATATTATTGTAAAATCAGACGTTCATGGATCTGCGGAAGCAATTAAAAGTGCGATTAATCAAATTACTCACGATGAAGTGAAACCTAAAATAATTTTATCTGATATTGGAATGGTAACAGAGACTGATGTAACTTTAGCAAAAGCATCTAACGCTACATTAATTGCATTTAATGTTAAGCCAAGTAAGGAAGCAAAAAAATTAGCAGAGAATGAAAAAATTATAATATCTTCTTACAATATTATTTATGAAGTTTTAGATTATATCAAATTAAGAATGTCAGGACTTCTTGCTCCAGATGTTCAAGAAAAAATTGTTGGTACAGCTCAAATTTTAGAAATTTTCAAAGTTTCAGGAACAGGAAAAGTTGCAGGTTCAAAAGTAACTGAAGGTGAAATAACTAGTGGTGCAAGTGCTAGAGTAGTAAGAGATGGAGCAATTATTTATACGGGTAAAATAAGTACTATTTTTAGAGAAAAAGATCAGGCAAAACAGGTTAGTAACGGCCAAGAATGTGGAATAACACTTAAAGACTTTATCGATTTCCAGAAAAACGATACAATAGAGGCGTATAGTACGACTACGACGGAAAGAACAGTATAATAATGGTTGATAAAACAGGAAAACCCGTATCACAAAGACAATTACGTGTTGGAGAGATGATCAGGCAATCTTTAGGTATGATTTTTGCAAGAAATGAAGCTAAGGTGCCAAATTTAGAAACTAACACTATAACGGTTACAGAAGTGAAAATGAGTCAAGACCTTAAAATTGCAAAAGCGTATGTATTACCTCTAGGAGGAAAAGATACTGAAAAAGTTATTAAAAAACTAAGAGAATATTCTTTTTTAATTAGAAAAGTTTTATCTAAAAAAGTATTTATGAAATACATACCAAAGATACTTTTTGCTAAAGATGACTCTTTTGAATACGCAGAAAAAATAGAAAACTTAATAAAACAAACAAACAAATAGGAAAATAAATAGTATGACGAATAAAGCAGAAGAATTAAAAATGCACGAGAAGGACACTGGTTCTTCAGAAGTACAAATTGCATTATTAACAGGTAAAATTGAAACTCTTTCAGCACACATTAAGCAATTCAAAAAAGATAAACACTCTTCGGTTGGATTGTTAAGAGCAGTAAATAGAAGAAAAAAATTGTTAGAATATTTAAAGAAAAATAAATTCGATTCTTACAAAAATGTATTAACACAATTAAATTTAAGAAAATAGATAGAAGGAAACGGAAAATAGATGTTCAAAGTATATAAGAAGGAAATTGAAGTAGCAGGTAAGAAGATAAGTTTAGAAACAGGTAAAGTAGCAAGACAAGCAGACGGAGCAATCATTGCTTCATGTGGTGAAACAGTTATTTTAGCAACAGTAGTAGGAGCAAAAAAAGTAAATCCAGATATGGATTATTTTCCTCTATCTGTAAATTACCAAGAAAAATATTATGCAGGTGGTAAAATTCCTGGTGGATATTTTAAAAGAGAAGCAAGACCAACTGAAAGTGAACAATTGATCTCAAGATTAATTGATAGACCAATCAGACCTTTGTTTCCAAGTGAATTTAAAAATGAAGTTCAGTTGTTACCAACAGTAATTTCATATGACAAAGACAATCAACCAGATATTTTAGCAATTACAGCTTCTTCAGCAGCGCTAGCTATTTCAGGAATGCCATTTATGGGTCCTGTGGGTGCTTCAAGAGTTGGTTTAGTTGATGGTAAATATATATTAAACCCATCAAAAGCTGAGCTAGAAAACTCTACTTTAGATTTAGTTGTAGCAGGTACTAAAGATGCTGTGCTTATGGTTGAGTCTGAGACTAAAGGTTTAACAGAAGAAGTAATGTTAGATGCAGTTAAGTTTGGTCACGAAGGTTTTGTTCCAGTAATCGAAATGATTGAGGAACTTGCAAAAGAATGCAGAAAGCCAGAATGGACTGTTGAGAAAAAAGATTTATCAGAAGTTAAGAAAAAACTTGAAGAAAACTTTACAGCAGATTTAACTAAAGCTTTTGCAACAATAGACAAACAAGATAGATCAAATCAAATTTCAGAAATTTCTGATAAAGCAAAACAGCTTTTTGCAGAAGATGAAAATTACTCTGATTTTAATGTTAATGATGAATTAAAAAATCTTGAAAAGAAAATTGTTAGAACTGATATTCTTAAAAACAAAAAAAGAATAGATGGTAGAGGTTTAGCTGATGTAAGAGCTATTGAGTGTGAAGTTGGTGTTTTACCAAGAACTCACGGATCAGCTTTATTTACTAGAGGAGAAACACAAGCGATTGTTGTTACTACTTTAGGTACATCTGATGATGAACAAAGATTGGAAAGTCTAGATGGACAACATAGAGAAAGATTTATGCTTCATTATAACTTTCCTCCTTTCTCAGTTGGTGAAACTGGAAGAATTGGAACTGGAAGACGTGAAGTTGGCCATGGAAAATTAGCATGGAGAGCAATTAATTCTTCACTACCTTCAAAAGAAGAATTTCCATATACTTTCAGAATAGTGTCTGAGATTACAGAATCTAACGGTTCTTCTTCAATGGCAAGTGTTTGTGGTGCATCTCTTGCGCTTATGGATGCTGGAGTGCCAATTAAAGAGCCAGTTGCAGGTATTGCAATGGGATTAATTAAAGAAGGCGATGACTTTAGTGTCTTGTCAGATATTTTAGGTGATGAAGATCATCTTGGAGATATGGACTTTAAAGTTGCTGGAACTAAAGATGGAATTACTTCACTTCAAATGGATATTAAAATTACAGGTATCACATTTGAAATCATGGAGCAGGCTTTAAAACAAGCTAAAGAAGGAAGAGTTCATATCTTAGGTGAAATGAATAAAGTCTTAAGTGAATCAAGAGCTGATGTTGGTGAACACACTCCAAAAATGGAACAAATTACTGTTGATAAAAAAGATATCGCAGCTGTGATTGGAAAAGGTGGAGCAACAATTAGAGAGATTGTTGAAAAGTCGGGTGCAAAAGTTGATGTGAATGATGAAGGTGTGGTAACAGTTTCTGCTCCAGACGAGGAATCTAGAAACATTGCTATGCAGATTATTAAAGACATCACAGCAAAAGCTGAACTAAATAAAATTTACTCAGGTAAAGTAATGAAAATTATGGAGTTTGGTGCATTTGTAAACTTCTTAGGTAAACAAGATGGTCTTGTTCACATTTCAGAACTTGCTGCTAAAAGAGTAGAAAAAGTTACTGATGTTGTCAAAGAAGGCGATGAAGTAAAAGTTAAAGTGATTGGTTTTGATAGAGGTAAAGTTAAACTTTCTATGAAACAAGCTACAAATGAGACGGAAGCTAAAGCTTAATAACTTAAATTAAAATTCTAAACCCCTGGAATGAAAGTTCTGGGGGTTTTTTATGGGGTACAGGGTAACAGAACACCCCTATAAGTTTAACTAAATTTAACTATATTTTAGCTAATATTCTTAGGATCTGGCATTCCAACCTTATTATATCCAGCATCTACGTAGTGAATTTCACCAGTAACACCAGCTGCAAGGTCACTTAGTAGATATAGTGCTGAATTTCCAACATCATGGATATCTACGTTTCTTTTTAGGAAAGAATGGTCTTCATTCCATTTGTATAAGAATTTTGCATCTCCAATAGCAGAAGCTGCCAGTGTTTTAATAGGTCCAGCACTAATAGCATTTACCCTCATGCCTTTAGCGCCTAGATCTCTTGCAAGGTACTTAACACTTGCTTCTAATGCTGATTTACAAACACCCATTACGTTATAATTTGGAATAGCTTTAGTAGACTCATAAGTTAAAGTTAACATGCTACCACCCTCTTTCATTAACTTAGATGCTTCTTTTGCAACTTCTGTAAATGAAAAACATGAAATTAACATACTTCTTAAAAAATTTTCTCTAGTTGTGTTTAAATATTCACCTGACAATTCTGACTTATCTGAAAATGCAACAGCATGAACTACAAAATCAATTTGTCCCCACTCTGATTTAATATCTTCAAAAAGTTTTATTACTTCTTCTTTATTTTCAACGTCACAACTAAATGTAGCTTTTGAATTTAATTTTTCAGCTAAAGGAATTACTCTTTTCTTTAGTGCATCACCAAGATAAGTGAATGCAAGTTCTGCTCCAGCTTCTGCAAGTTTTTGTGAAATACCCCAAGCAATAGATCTTTCATTAGCAACGCCCATGATCAATCCTCTTTTACCCTTCATTAAACTCATTTAGACCTTTTCAAAAATTAAAGTTGCATTTGTTCCACCAAATCCAAAGCTGTTAGACATTACAGAGTTTAATTTAACATCTGTTTCAGTCTTAGTAACAATTGGAAATTTTTTAGCTTCATCATCCATGTCAGTGATATTAGCTGAAGCTGTGATGAAACTATTTTTCATCATGATTAAACTATAAATTGCTTCATGAACTGAAGCAGCACCCAGTGGGTGACCTGAAAGAGATTTAGTAGAACTAATTTTTGGTACCTCAGCACCAAATGCTTCTCCAACACCTCTAAGCTCTGTTATATCTCCAACTGGAGTTGATGTTCCATGAGTGTTTAAGTAGTCCATTTTGTTTTTAGCTGTCGCTAAAGCCATCTTCATACATCTAACAGCGCCTTCACCTGATGGGGCTACCATATCATACCCGTCAGAAGTCGCGCCATAGCCTGTTAATTCAGCATATATGTTTGCGCCTCTAGCTTTTGCATGCTCGTACTCTTCAAGCACTAAAACTCCACCACCACCTGCTATTACAAAGCCATCTCTAGTTTTATCGTAAGCTCTAGAAGCAGTTTCAGGTGCATCATTGTATTTAGAAGACAAAGCAGTCATCGCATCAAACATTGCAGTCATAGCCCAGTGTAATTCTTCACTACCACCTGCAAATACAACATCTTGTTTACCCATTTGAATTAATTCACTTGCATGACCGATGCAGTGTCCGCTAGTTGCACATGCGGAACTCATCGTATAATTAACTCCTTTGATTTTAAAAGGTACAGCAAGAGTTGCTGAAGATGTACTAGCCATAGTTCTTGGAACAATAAATGGTCCCATTAATTTTGGTGTCTTAGCTCTAGTCTTATCAACAGACAAAACTACATTTTCAATTGAAGGACCACCAGAACCCATAACTATTCCAGTTTTAAAATTACTTACATCTTTATCTTCTAATCCTGAATCCTTAATAGCTTCTTTCATTGCAATATAATTGTATGCAGAACCAGAGCCCATAAATCTTATAGTTTTTCTATCAACATGATCTTCAAGTTTAATATTTGGTTTGCCATGAATATGACTTCTTAAATTGTGTTCTTTGTATTCTTCACAAAAAGATATTCCAGATTTTGAATTTAAAAGAGACTGATAAACTTCTTCTTGATTATTACCTAAACAAGAAACAACTCCCAAACCTGTAACTACTACTCTTCTCATTATTTAAATAACCCCACTTTTAAACTTTCTGCTGAATATATTTTTTTGTCATCGGCAAATACTAAACCATTTGCAAGACCAACTGTTGTTCCACCTGGTGCCATAACTTTTTTCATATCAATTTCATATCTTACATTTTTAACATTTTTCAAAACTTCACCAGTGAATTTTACTGTACTCACTCCTAAAGCTCTTCCTTTACCTGGGTTGCCAAGCCAGCCAAGATAAAAACCAACTAGTTGCCACATAGCATCTAAGCCAAGACAACCTGGCATAACAGGGTCTCCTTTAAAGTGACAATCAAAAAACCAAAGGTCTTCTTTGATATCAAGCTCTGCTTTTAAAGAGCCTTTACTAAAAGTACCATTGTCCTCGTTGATTTCTGTTATTCTATCAAACATGAGCATTGGTGGAAGTGGTAATTTTGCATTACCTGGGCCAAAAAGTTCGCCATTTCCGCAGCTTATTAGCTCATCATATGTGAATGAGTTTTTTTTCATAAATTTCAGTCCCTTAATACTTGATTTATCATGATTATAATATAGAAATAGTTTAGAACTATTATAAACAGTAATGAATAATATAAGTATATACACTAAAAAATTAAGAGAATCTGGCTTAAGACCAACAAGACAGAGACTAAAAATTTGTGAAGTATTGTTCTCTCCTGAAAAAACTTTTCACTTTACAATAAATGATTTGACTAAAATTATTGAGGATAAGCTGAGTGAAAAAATTTCTTTAGCAACAGTTTATAATACAATTCACGCATTTAAAAAAAAAGGATATTTAAAAGAAATTTCTATCAATTCAGATAAAAGTTATTTTGACACTAACGTAACAGAGCACCATCATTTTTTTGACGAAGACACAAATGAACTAATTGATTGTAGCAACGACGATATTGATTCTGTAAATATAAAAAAAAATATCACAGGAAAAAAAATAAAATCAGTAGAAGTATTAATTAAAGTTGCGAGTGATAATCAAAATCAAAAATAATTCAATAATTTCAATAATTTAACATTTACATTAAAACAATTCTAAACTGTTGACTTACAGTTTAGAATGATTATATATACTTCATAATCATTAAGGAGAAAAATATGTCATTAAAAGGTAGTAAAACAGAAGAAAACTTAAAAGATGCATTTGCAGGTGAGAGCCAAGCAAACAGACGTTATTTATATTTTGCTCAAAAAGCAGATATTGAAGGTTATAACGATGTAGCATCTGTATTTAGATCTACAGCTGAAGGTGAAACAGGTCATGCACATGGACACCTTGAGTATCTTGAAGAAGTTGGAGACCCAGCTACAGGATTACCGATTGGTGAGACTAAAGCGAATTTAGCTTCAGCGGTACAAGGTGAAACACATGAATATACAGACATGTACCCAGGTATGGCAAAAACAGCTAGAGAAGAAGGCTTTTCAGAAATTGCTGATTGGTTTGAAACTTTAGCAAAAGCTGAAAAATCACACGCAGGTAAATTCCAAAAAACATTAGAATCTATTGCGTAAATAAGACTTAATTTATGGTGGGGTTCTTCCCCACCATTAAATCCTAAAATTTTAAATATGAGCAAAGAAGGCAGCATAGATGCACCCATTAGGCACCCAATAAATTTTGAGCATCCTGATTTTTTAGACCCCAAAAAATTAGATGACGAAATGAGAAGAGCATTTGATATCTGTCATGGATGTAGAAGATGTTTTAATTTATGCGACTCGTTTCCAAAATTATTTGACATGATAGATGAGTCAGAAAATGAGGATGTAGAAAGTTTAAAAAGTGAACAGTTTGAACCTGTAGTAGACGCTTGTACTTTATGCGACATGTGTTTTATGACTAAGTGTCCTTATGTTCCACCACATGATTTTGATTTAGACTTTCCTCATTTAATGTTGAGATATAGAACAGCTCAAAAAAAATTAAATAAATTGCCAGCAGTGCCTGCGCAACTAGCTCAAATTGATAGAAATGGAAAAATTGGTGTAATGCTATCATCACTAATAAACTGGGCATCAAACATTAAAAATACATTCTTTAGAAAAATATTAGAATTAGTTGCTGGAATTGATGTGAGAGTTAAGCTTCCCACTTATAATTCAGAAACATTTACAAATTATTTTAAAAAAAATAATATTCCAACAAATAGTGAAGCTCCATCTAAAGATAGAAAAGTTGTAATTTATTCAACATGCTTTGTTAATTTTAATAAAAAAGATACAGGTGTAGCTGCATTAAAAGTTTTAAAGAAAAATGGAGTAGAGGTTCAAGAAGCTTATCCAGGTTGTTGTGGAATGCCTTATCTTGAGCAAGCAGATTTACCAAAAGTTGTAGAGCAAGCCAAAAAAGTTTCCAAAGATTTATTGGAGTGGGTAGACAAGGGTTATCAAATTATTACTTTAACAGCCAGTTGTGGTCTAATGTTAAAATTTGAATGGCCTTTACTATTACCAAACGATGAAAATATTAAAAGACTTTCAAAAAGTGTTAGTGATATAGATGAATATATCGTTGATATAGCACAAAACGAGGGCCTAGCAGAAGGTTTACAAGAAATTGATGGTGGAGTTACAGTTCACAACGCATGTCATGCAAGAGCACAAAACATGGGTATTAAATCTAGAGATATGCTTAAATTTATCCCTAATATAAAAATGGATGTTGTTGAAAGATGTGCTGGTCATGGGGGAACTTTTGGTGTGATGAAGGAAACTCACGATTTAGCTGTAAAAGTTGGAACACCAACAGCAAAACAGATTAAAAATAAAAATAACAAATACATGGCCTCAGATTGTCCATTGGCAGGTAAGCATTTAAAACAATTAGAAACAGACACAAATATTGCAAATGATGAGGCACTTCATCCTATCGAATTAATGGCAAAAAGTTATAGATTATAATTATGAGCAAAGAAAAAAGACAAATAGAAAAAGAAGATTTATTACCATCTGATGTTTATGCAAAAAGCAGAAAACAAATCAGAAAAGATTTAGTTGAGTTTAAAAAAGATAGAAGAATAGCACTTGGTCCTTATGCTACTTTTTATTTTGAAAGTTTTGAAACTATGGTTGCTCAAGTTCAAGAAATGCTTCACATCGAAAAAGGTGGAGATGAGCAATTAAAAGATGAGTTAATAGCCTATAACCCTTTGGTTCCAAATGGAAAAGAACTTACAGCTACACTAATGTTTGAAATTGATAATCCAATTTCAAGAGCTGCATTTTTAGGTAAAGTTGGAGGAATTGAAGAAAAAATATTCATAAAAATTAATGATGAAATTGTTAAGGCTGTTCCAGAAGAAGATGTTGATAGAACATCAGCAGAAGGTAAAGCTTCTTCAGTGCAGTTTATCCATTTTAAATTAAATGATGATCAAATTTCTAAATTTAAGTCAGATAGTGCAACCATTGAACTTGGGATTGATCATAAAGAATATATCCACACTACAAGACTAGCTGAAGATAGTGTGAAATCACTATGTGCTGATTTTATTTAATAGAACCCCAAATATTTCTAGTTTTGACCCAACCTGAATAATCATCAGTCTTTACATTACACCATATATTTTCACATTTTTTTAAAACTAATAGCCTTCCTTTTTCTAATTTGGCTATTGGTTTTGAAAAGTTAGATGGTTTTTTATATAAGATTTTGTCTTCTAAGATGATAATAGAGTTTGATTTTTTAACCTGAGAAACATGGATCCATCCACTATTATTTTTTAAGTCTACAATTCTTCTAAAATTTTCTTTTTGATCTATTTGTTTTATAGGTAAATTTATTTTTTTATAAATATATTTGATCTCTGAATCAAAACTTGGTCCATATCGAACATTTACTTTACTTTTTTTTAAAGAGAGAAACTTTTCTTCTGCTATTGAAAATTGACCAAATAAAACTGATAGATACAAAGCGCAAATAGCTATTTTTTTTATCATTTACAAAAACAGTTTTTTCTTTTTTTAAGTTTAACTTTTCTAAAATTTAATTGTAATAAATCTAAGATAAAAATATATCCATCAAGACTCTTTCCAATACCAAGTATTTTCTTTAAAACTTCGTTTGCTTGTATAGTTCCAATTATACCAGCAACAGTACCAAGAATACCTTCTGACTCACAATTTAATAAATCATCTGAAATATCAGAGTCTTGAAAAAAACATCTTAAACATGGGATTTTTTTATTCTTAAAATTAAAAGTAAATATATGACCTGTCTCTTATACACATCTCCGAGCCCACGAGACAAGAGGCAATCTC
>CALCPL010000076.1 GCA_937897125.1 uncultured Candidatus Pelagibacter sp.
CTTGTCTCGTGGGCTCGGAGATGTGTATAAGAGACAGATCATATATTATTTGGGTTAATCATATTTTATGTAACACTAGTAAGATTAATTTTTAAATTATTAACACCAGCACCTGATTTTAAAGGTAGTGCTTTTCTAGGACAAAAATTTATATCAAAATTAAATCACCTATTATTATATTTAACTTTGTTAACGGTCACGATCTCAGGTATCTTAAAAAAACTATTTAATGGTGAAAGCCTGATTATTTTTTTTAAAAAAATTAATTTAACTTATAATTATGAACTTTCTGAGCAGTTTTATTCAATACATATATTGGCTAATTATGCATTGATTGGATTAATTACATTGCATATTTTAGCAGTACTATTTCATAAATTTTTTTTAAAAGAAAATATCTTAAAAAGAGTTCTTTAGACTTTTGTAAATATTATACATTTAAGTTTATCATTAAATAAGATGTTTTTTTTATATTTAAGATTAATCTCATTAATTCCATTGGAAATTTGAAGTGAGCTAAATTTTAATAAAGTAGATATATAGCGCTGCTTTATCATCTTTAAATATGTGTTTTTTTTAACATTTACTTTAAAATTAAATTTAGTGATATTTTTTTTAATATTAAGTTGAAGTAATTTTTTCCAAATAAGATTATCTCTTTTAAATGAATGGTTAAGTTTTTGTTTCATTAAAGAAAATGTAGGAATTTCATTGTTTTTTGTATCTAAAGTTAAAATTAAAATAACCCCTTCTGGTTTTAAACTATCATGTGAAAATCTTAATATCTTTGTAATTTCTCTTAAATTAAAAAAATGAATGGTTTGTTTGATCAATATTAAATCAAATTTCTTTTTGTTATTCGTAAGATATTTAATTGCATTTGTTTTTTTAAAGGAGATTCTTTTGTCAAAATCCTTATGTTTTTCTATATCAAGTCCTATGGGCTTATTTACTAATTTGAGCTTAGAGGATAATGAGCCCATAATCCTACCACGACCACATCCAATATCTAAAATTTTTGAGTGTTTGGTTAGTTTTTTTTGCTTTAACAAAAAATTATTGAAGGACTTAATATATTTTGTAGATGAAATCCAAGTATTGTTGTCCCAATTTTTTATACTTAACATTACTTAATTTAAAACATTTTAACTTTTATTCAAATAAAGTATTAGTTATTGATGTTTGATAAATTACATATATTTCTTGGAGCAACAGTTGCAGATGCAGCGGCAAGACCTTTGCATTGGGTGTATGATAAAAAAAAACTCAGTTCTTATATCAAAGGAAAAAAAGATATTGCTTTCTTTAAACAAAACAGGTCTCCATTCTACTCTATTAAAACTGGTGAAGTTTCTGGATACAATGATGTAGGTCAGGTGATGTTTAAAACATTAACTAAGACAACTAATCATAAAGAAGTCATTAAACTTTTTAAAAAGAATATTGTCAAAAATTTTGGACCAGGTTCAAAGTACTGGAAAAACTTATCTTTAAGAAAAAAATACAAAAAGATTAAATGGAAAACAGCGATGAAAGGTCCTTGGATCCATCAAAATATCTTAGAAACTATTAAAAATATTAAATTAAAAAAAACTATTACTGGTGGAATTAAAGTTAACGAGTCTGATGGATATTGTGCAAGTCTTCCCTTTTATTTTTCAAATAATTCTGACAAAAAAACAAAACAAATTATAAGAACAGTTGCTAATGGCAAAATTAGTGAACAATTTGCTTTGGCAAAACTTAAGATTATTGATTTAGCTGATAAAGGAGACAAGGATCCAATTAATAGTTTTTTAAGAAAAAATATAAAAAACAAATATTTCAAAAACGTTATTGAAAACATCAAAAAGGTTAAGAAAATAAAGTCAAAACCACACAATTTTGTTGTAAAGAAATTTGGTAAAGCGTGCAGTTATCCTGGTACTTTTAATGGGTCAATACATGCAATCATTACCTCTAAAAGTTTTAAAACTGCAGTTGTTAAAACAATTAAAGCTGGTGGATGTAATTGTTCTCGTGCTAATTTTGTTGGTGCTTATTTTGCAGCTTATAAAGGTATAAAAGGTATCCCTCAAGATTGGATTAAAAAAACAAATCCTGCTAAATCTATACCTGTCTCTTATACACATCTCCGAGCCCACGAGACAAGAGGCAATCTC
>CALCPL010000077.1 GCA_937897125.1 uncultured Candidatus Pelagibacter sp.
AGCCAATTAAATTATTTACTTGATTAGGATAATCAGATCTTCCAGTTGCAATAATGGCATCATCTCTAACTTCCATTATTTCTTCAGGAGTTATTTCTGGATCTGGATTAGCACAAGCAAAAATTATGGGATTTTTTGCCATTTTTTTAACCATACTTTTTGAAAGAGCACCTTTTGCAGAAAGCCCCAAAAAAACATCAGCACCATTAATTGCTTCATCTAATGTTCTAAATTTTGTTTCATTAGCATGGGAAGATTTCCACTGGTTTAACCCTTTCCTTCCTCGATAGATAACCCCAGATCTATCAACCATAATAATATTTTTTTGAGGAACACCACTATTTTTAAATAAATTAGTACAAGCCATTGCTGACGCACCAGCACCATTTACAACAACTTTAATATCATTTATTGATTTGCCACTAATATTAAGAGCATTAATTAATGCCGCTGTTGTTATTATTGCTGTTCCATGTTGATCATCGTGAAAAACAGGAATGTCTAAAATTTCTTTTAATTTGTCTTCAATAACAAAACAATCTGGAGCAGCTATATCTTCTAAGTTTATTCCCCCAAAGCTGCACGCAAAATTTTTTATACTATTAATAATTTCATTAGGGTCTTGAGAGTCAATTTCTAAGTCTATAGAATCTATGTCAGCAAATCTTTTAAATAAAACTGCTTTACCCTCCATTACAGGTTTAGATGCCAGGGCACCCAAATTACCCATTCCTAAAATAGCTGAGCCATTACTTATAACTGCAACTAAATTTCCTTTAGATGTATAGTCATAGGCAGTTTCTGGGTTATCAGCAATTGCTTGCACCGGCACAGCAACACCTGGAGAATAGGCTAGTGCCAAATCTCTTTTTGTAGTCATTGGTTTAGAAGAATTGATCTCAATTTTTCCAGGTTTATTCTTGCTGTGGAAATCTAAAGCTTCCTTATCAGTGTAATGGTCTGTTTTAGTTTTTTTCATTTATGTTAATTAGATATACAAATGGGACGAATTTAAGACTAATATGATTTATGAACCTAATTAAGTCAACAGGCACATTTAGTTTTTTTACAATAATAAGCAGATTATTGGGTTACCTAAGAGATATATTGATAGCTGTTTTTCTGGGTGCAGGCCCATTAGCAGATACCTTTTTCGTGGCATTCAGGATACCAAACACATTTAGACGATTATTTTCAGAAGGAACATTTAATGCAGCTTTTGTGCCTAGTTATTCATCAGTATTAAATAATAAAAGAAAATCACAAAAATTTGCAAATAATATTTTTACATTATTGACAATAGCGTTGTTTTTTTTAGTCCTTGTTATTGAGATAATGATGCCAATATTTGTCTTTTTGATAGCACCAGGTTTTGAAGGTGATTATAAAAAAATGGAATTAGCCATAACTTTGACAAGAATTACTTTCCCCTTTTTAATGTTTATTAGTTTGGCATCTTTTTTTTCTGCTATTTTAAATTCACATAATAAATTTGCTGTAGCTTCGGCTGCACCTATAATTTTGAATATTCTTTTAATTGGAGTATTGCTCTTTGGAAAAATTTTAAATGATGAATTGGTATATTATCTGTCTTATGCGGTAACTATCTCAGGCCTCTTACAGCTTATTTTCTTATATTTTTTTGTAAAAAAACACTTTTCTCCTAAAATTAATTTGTCATTTAAAATTGATAATAAAGTTAAACTTTTTTTCAAAAAATTACTTCCCAGTATTTTTTCTTCTGGTGTTACTCAGATTAATATTTTAGTAGGAACAATCATTGCATCTTTCCAAACTAGCGCAGTATCTTATCTTTATTATGCAGATAGAATTTATCAAATAAATCTTGCTATTGCAGGAATTGCAATAGGAACAGTAATACTTCCTCAACTTTCTAAGTATGTTCAGGGTAATAAAAAAGATAAAATAAATCTGATTCAAAATAAAGCTCTAGAGTTAAGTTTATTTTTAAGTATTCCAGCAGCACTAGCATTACTTATTGCGTCTGAAGAAATTATATCTTCTTTATTTGGATACGGTTCTTTCAATGAATTAAGTGTTATAAACTCAGCAAAAGCTTTATTTTATTTTGCGATTGGATTACCAGCATTTTCTCTTATTAAAGTTTTTTCAGCTTTTTTTTTCGCACGACATAATACAAAGGTACCTTTTTATATTTCTTTAACTTCTGTTTTGTTAAATGTGTTTATTAGTGTGGTTTTTTTTAAGGAAGTTGGGTTTATAATTATACCAATAGCAACCACTATATCATCCTGGTTTAACGCCATTTTATTATTCATTTTTTTAAAAACAAAAAATTTATTCAGTTTTAATTTAGTATTTTTAAATAGCTTTATTAAGATTTTATTAGCTTCAGTGTTAATGGGAATATTCTTTAATTATGTAATTCATTTTTTTAATGACAAGTTGCTTTATGAAGCAAGCTTTAAAGCTATTTATTTAATTGGTGCAGTTGTATTAGGATTAATATTTTATATTGTGATTGCAATTTTAATCAAGGCTTTTAAAAGAAGTGATATTAATTTAAACTACTAGTCATGGGTAAAAAAATTTTTTCAGGAGTCCAACCAACAGGAAACCTTCATCTAGGAAACTATCTTGGTGCAATCAAAAACTTCGTAGAACTCCAAAATGAAAAAGAAAATGAATGCATTTTTTGTGTTGTTGATCTGCATGCAATAACAGTTAAGCAAGACCCAAAAGAATTAAAAAAAAATATCAGAGAAACTGTGGCTACATTTATTGCATGTGGAATTGATCCGGCACAAAGCACAATCTTTAATCAATCGATGGTTTCAGCACACTCAGAAGCTGCGTGGATTTTAAGTTGTGTTTCAAGAATGGGTTGGCTTAATAGGATGACACAATTTAAAGAAAAAGCTGGAAAAGATAAAGAAAAAGCTAGTATTGGTCTTTATTCGTACCCAGTCTTGATGGCTGCAGATATTTTGCTTTATGACGCAACTCATGTTCCGGTTGGAAACGATCAAAAACAACATCTAGAACTTTGTAGAGACATTGCGCAAAAGTTTAATAATGATTTTGATGCAATAGATTTTTTGAAAGTACCAGAGCCATTAATTCAAAAACAATTTTCTAGAATAATGAGTCTTAAAGATGGAATTAAAAAAATGAGTAAGTCAGATCCATCAGATTTAAGTAGAATTAACCTCACAGATGATAAAGATCAAATAATAAATAAAATAAAAAAAGCCAAAACAGATCCGTTACCTTTGCCAGGAGGAATTGATAATCTAGCAGAAAGACCAGAAGCAGAAAATTTATTAGGGATTTATTCAAGTTTAAAAAATCAAAATTTAGAAAAATCTATAATGGAATTTAATGGAAAAAACTTTTCTGAATTTAAAGAAAAATTATCAGAAGTTCTAATTGAAAGAATTGAGCCAATCTCAAAAGAAATTAAAAAATTATTAGAGGATCAAAAATTCTTAGATTCAGTTTTATTAGAAGGATCTGATAAAGCGGACAAAATTGCCTCAAAAAAGATGAAAGAAATGAAAGAATTAGTGGGTTTTTAATTAAAATATTTATTAATTGGTTTAAATTTAGACATTTACCTCTATATATAAATATATGTTTGTTCAGACTGAAGTAACACCAAACCCTAATTCACTTAAGTTTTTGCCTGGAAAGGCAGTTTCCAATAATGGGTCATTTGAAGTAACAAAAAAAGAAGAAACCGATAATGAGCTGGTAAGAAATATTTTATCAATTAATGGAGTAACAGGAGTATTTTTAGGAAAAGATTTTATATCTGTCTCTTATACACATCTCCGAGCCC
>CALCPL010000078.1 GCA_937897125.1 uncultured Candidatus Pelagibacter sp.
CTATTCGTCGGCAGCGTCAGATGTGTATAAGAGACAGATACAGATAAGCAAATAGGGGAATCATGATCACTAAAAAGGTATTTCTAATTAACTTTGTAACTGTTGCGATATTTAAAGTTTCAGGACTATTAAATTGTTGATCATAAATTAATCCAGCTGCAGCAACTTGAGATGTTTCATGAATAGCAGTTCCTAAAAAAAGCCCCACATACATGGGGTCTCCATTAAAATAAATATTTGCAAAATATGGGTAAACCAACATTGAAATTATTCCAAAGACTGTGATATTTGCAATTGCATAAGCAACCTCACCTTTATTTGCTTTAATTATTGGAGCAGTTGCCATAATTGCTGTTGTTCCACAAACAGTACTTCCAATTGATATTAAGTAAGCCATTCTTGTTGAGATTTTTAATTTTTTAATTAGTAATTTAATTACAATTAATACACTTATGATGCAGACAATAATTAATGGTATAGCAATAGAACCAAATTTTAAAAATTCAAACGGCTTTAACTGAATACCAAGACAAATTATTCCAAGTTTTAAAATATATTTTTGAGTAAAATTTATTCCAAGCAAAAAACTCTCTCTCATTTGAAAAATATTTCCAAGTACAATTCCCATTAGAATTGCAATCATGGCTGTTGATATTGGGCTTTTAGCGTAACCTAATAATTCAATACCAATGATATTATTTAAGCCTTGTGATAAAGTGTAGAGAACAAATGCTAAAATAATACCTGGTACAATGACCAGGTATTTTTTAAATAGCATTAATTAATAGATGAGTTTTAAGCACTTCTGTAAAGTTTAGTCATAACAAATTCTTTATGACCTAAAGCCTCAGCACAAGTTAATCTACCGTTAGCAACTCTAATCATTGATTTGATTAATTCATCACCAGCTTCAGACATAGTCATCTCACGTGATAAAATTTTTGATACATCACAATCAATATGTTCACCCATACCTTTTACAGTTAATGGGTTGGCAGTTAACTTAACAACTGGTTCAATAGGGTTACCTACGATATTACCTTGACCTGTAGGGAATAGATGAATGTTAAATCCAGCTGCTGCCTGAAGTGTTACACATTCAGCTGCTGCCGAGGATGTATCCATAAAGTATAGACCTTTACCTTTGGTTGGTTCTTCTGCTGGCTCCAATACGTCAATAAATTTACAACTTCCTATCTTTTGGAAATTTCCAAATGCTTTCTCTTCAATTGTAGTTAATCCGCCTGCAATATTTCCTGCAGTTGGTTGACTATCAGAAAGATCATCTGTTGCTTCTTTTAGAATAAAATCGTTGTAATCACTCCATGTTTTCATGAATTTTTCAGAAGCTTCTGGAGTTGCACCACGTGTAGCACAAACTTTTTCAGCACCAGTTAATTCTGAAGTTTCACCAAAACATAAATGAACTCCTAATGGCTCTAATTTATCCATCAAGTTTCCAACTGTTGGGTTAGCAGCAAGACCTGATGTTGTATCAGATTCACCACATTTAACCGAAATCCATAAATCACTTAAAGGACACTCTTCTCTTTGTTTTTCAGAAGCCCACATTGCAAATTCTTGAGCTTTTTTAGAAGCCTTCATAATTGTTCCTATGTCACCAGTTCTTTCAATGTGAAATCCTTCAACTGGTTTTCCAGTTTTAGCAATTTCATCAACAATTCTTTTTGTCCATTTAGGTTCAATTCCAATAACAATTACAGCAGCAACGTTAGGGTTTTTTCCAGTCCCAATCATTGTTCTAAAATGTAGATCTAAGTCAGCACCAAATTGAAGTCTTCCATAAGAGTGAGGAAGGGCCATTGTACCTTTAATATTATTTGCTACAGCTTCAGCACAAGCATTTGAGATATCATCTACAGGTAAGATGATTACGTGGTTTCTAGTACCAACTCTGCCATTTTCTCTTTTATAACCTAAAAAACTTTTTGGAATTTCCATATTTTTTACCACTTCTTCGTTTTTACATTGTGAACATGAACATGCTCACCTTTTTTGATTGATTTAACTACTTTTCCAATATCATGACCATATTTCAAAATAGTATCACCTTCATTAAGGTCAACCATTGCAATTTTATGTCCTAATTGAATTTCATCTACTGATTGAATTTGAATTGTTTTATCATTCTCCATAATCCAACATGCGCAATCTTGTTTTGGAGTGATTTTATCAATAACAACTACTCCTACGTTGTCTTTCTCGTCGTGTATAATAATATCTGTAGCCATAATTGTGTCGATTTGTTTGTTTGAAATTTTTTAATTCTTATATATTAATCTTTAAAATTAACAATTTATTTATAGATTTTTTTAACAACTTAAGCAGGAAGGCCTAATTATTATGACTAAAATGACAACAGAAGAAGCTTTTGTAAAAGTTTTACAAATGCATGGAATTGAACACGCATTCGGAATTATTGGTTCAGCCTTTATGCCTATTTCAGATATTTTTCCTGATGCTGGAATTACTTTTTGGGATGTTGCTCATGAAACAAACGGTGGATTAATTGCTGATGGTTACACAAGATCTACTGGTAAAATGTCAATGGTTATTGCACAAAACGGTCCTGGAATTACAGGTCTTGTTACTCCTATTAAAACTGCATACTGGAACCACACACCATTATTATTAGTAACACCGCAAGCTGCTAATAAAACTATGGGTCAAGGTGGCTTTCAAGAAGTAGAACAAATGAATTTATTTAAAGATATGGTTTGTTATCAAGAAGAGGTCAGAGACCCTTCAAGAATGGCAGAAGTATTAAATAGAGTAATTGAAAAAGCGATAAGAGGATCAGCTCCTGCACAAATAAATGTTCCAAGAGATTATTGGACACAAGTCATTGATATCGATCTTCCACCAATTGTAAGACTTGAGAGACAAGCAGGTGGTATTG
>CALCPL010000079.1 GCA_937897125.1 uncultured Candidatus Pelagibacter sp.
GAATTAACCGGCAAAATACCTATGAAAGGTCACAATGTTAGTCATGCTAACAATAAGACTAATAGAAGATTTTTACCAAATTTAAAAAAAACAAAATTTAAAAGTGAACTTTTAAAAAGAAGCTTAACTTTAACTGTTAGCAATGCAGGTGTTAGATGTGTTGATAAAAAAGGTACTTTTGATGAATTTTTAAAGACTGCAAGAAATAAAAATATATCACCAAGATTAAAAAAATTAAAAAAAAGTATATTAATTAAGTCACCATTCGTAAAAAAAGCACCCAAGGTATCTCCTAGTAAATCAGCTTAATGAAAAAGTTTTTTATACTACTCTCATTTATAATGGGAGTTGTTGTTTTAACTTCAAATTATTTAGTACAATTTCCGATCAATTATTATGGTTTGGAAGAAATATTAACTTATGGAGCTTTTAGTTATCCAGTTGCATTTTTAATTACAGATTTAGCTAATAGATCTTATGGCAAGGTTGTAGCTAGAAAAATTGTTTATGTTGGTTTTATTATAGGGATTGTATTTACTCTTTTCTTTTCAACAAATTTTGCAGACTTAATTTCAGTCAGAATTGCTATAGGTTCAGGCACAGCATTTATGGTTGCGCAGTTGTTGGATGTTCAAATTTTTGACTATTTAAGAAAAAAGAAATGGTTTGTTGCTCCATTAACTTCATCCTTAATTGGGTCTACTGTAGATACATTTTTATTCTTCTCTATCTCATTTTATGCAACTGGAATACCATGGGTTACTTTATCTCTAGGTGACTTAGCGGTTAAAATATTTGTTGCTTTAGCAATGTTAATTCCATTCAGATTATTATTGGGAACTCTTAAAGCTTCAAAAGCCTAGTATAAAAATTTGTACGATAAAATTTTATAAGCAAGTTTTGCTACAAGAAAATTGTAAGAATTAAAACCTTTTATAGGTGAAAGTTCATTTATATCTGCACCAACAATATTAGAGTTCTTAGCAGCTATCCGTATAATATTTAAAGTTTCATCCCATAATAGTCCACCTGGTTCAGGTGTACCTGTTGCGGGCATTATACTTGAATCTAAACCATCAACATCAAATGTTAAATAAACTGTTTTATTCTTTATCATTTTTTTAAATTTTTTTAAGTCCCATTTACTTTTGTCTTTTGCCCAAAAGATATCAATTCTAGATGAGTTTTTTTTTAAGAATGGTATTTCACTTTGAGATATATTTCTGATCCCAAATGAGATTATTGAAACATTTTTATGATCAAGACATCTCCTAATAGCTGAAGCATGAGAAAATTTTTCTCCATTATAACTCTCCCTTAAATCTGCATGTGCATCAAAATGTAGTAGGCATATTTCTTTGTGTTTTTTTACAAATGGAGCAATACATCCAGGTGTTATTGAGTGCTCCCCACCAAAAGTGATTGGAAATAGTTTTTTATCTAATATTTCTTGATTTATATCAGACATCTTTTTAAGAGCTTTTTTAATGTCTTTATCAATTTTAAATGGTTTTAAAGTTTTAATTCCAATTTTTTTGTAGGGTTCGCAATGTAATTCTTCATCATATAATTCAACTTGATGTGATGCTTTGATAATTTCTTTAGGGCCATTACGAGTGCCACCACCATAACTTACAGTTTTTTCTAAACCAAACGGAACAACTACTACTTTTTCTTTAAAATTAACATCATTGTCAATTCCTAGAAAACCATTTTTATTAGAAAGATATTTCAATTTTATTTAAATATTTTTGAGAAGTTTTTTCTCGTTCTATTTTTCCAGTCACCTTTATGATAAGCATCACTTGCAATCAAAGGAAGGACACTAGTTGCTTCTGCAAAAACCATTTGTTCTTTTGCAATATCTACTTTACCCCAAGAACTTGCTTCTTTTAATGTGGAGCTACTACAAGCACCATCCCTAGAATCTGCCACTGTAATTTGCACTGCATACTTATGCATCTCAACCTCTTTTCCTAAAAGTTCAGCACAGATAACAGTATCTTGAACAAAGTTTTTTGGCACTCCTCCACCAATCATAAATAAGCCAGATCCTTTTGATTGAATTTTTATTTCAGTTAATTCACGAAGCTCTCTAATAGAATCTATCGTAATATGGTTTTTAGGATTATTTTCTTGGTGAGTAACCAATCCAAAACCAGCACTTGAGTCTGTAAATGCAGGACAAAAAATGGGTACATTATTGTCATACGCTGTTTCAATTAAAGAATCTTTTTTTTTAGAATTTTTCTTTAAATATTTTCCCATTTCATAGATGAATTCTCTCGATGTATAACTTCTTGGATCAAGTGTGTCTGCTATTTCACATATTTTTTGATCACATTCCTGTAATTCTTCTTCATCAATATATGTGTCGTAAATCCTATCTATATAATTTTTTCTTAATTCAGTGTCATCTTGAAACTGTGAACCTTGGTAATGTTTAAAGCCTAAAGCTTCAAAAAAATCCATATCAACTATTGAAGCTCCTGTAGCAATAATTGCATCAACCATATTATATTTAACTAAATCTTTATAAATATTCATACATCCTGCAGCAGAAGTTGACCCAGCAAGTGTTAAAAAAATTGTGCAATCATTATCTTGAATCATTTCATTAAAAATATTGGCTGCATTTGCTGTTTCTCTTGAAACAAAAGACATTTTTTCCATTGAGGAAATTATCTTTCTTGCATCAAACGAAGTAATATCGATGTGTTCAACAGGATTTTGTAAGAAGCTTTTTTTGCTATTATGAGTTAAATTTTTGTTTTCTGACATTAGGCAACTAATATACCTTTATTGCTCTCTTTACCATATAACGTCATTATAGGTTCGTCTTCTACTTCATAAATTTCATTAGAATAAAAACCATTAAATTGAGTTCTAAAAGTTAGGCCGTAAGCTCCAAGCTGACCTAGCTCAATATAATCATTTTCCTTAATATTATTTGGAAGTAGAAATGGTCCTTTCATATAGTCCATACTATCGCAAGTAGGGCCATAAAAATCAAAAGCAGTTAATTTTTTTGATATTGCTTTTCCACTTTTAATCAAACGAGAAGGGTAAACTATGTTTGGTGTACCCGCATCAAAAAGAGTTCCATACGTCCCATCATTTATATAAAGTTTTTGTTTTTT
>CALCPL010000080.1 GCA_937897125.1 uncultured Candidatus Pelagibacter sp.
TGCCAAGATCTGTGAGATTACAAATTTTATTAGTTCTAAGCTTCGTTTGGACAACTGTTTTTAGTTTATATATTTTTTCTTATACATCTTTTGCCTTTGGTTGGGCTGGTCTTTACATAGCACACGTTGGACTTATTTTTGCAGTCTACATGACATTCAAGCATTTTCATAAAGCAGAGGCACAATCTGGTAGTGTTTTCAAAACCAAAAATTTTGATCCGTTTAAAATCATGGTTATTGTATTTGTCATTGTATTTATCTTTGTATTTTCTAAGGGAATAGAAATTTTAACAAGTCCCAACCCTAGCTCTTATTCAATTCCATATGATGGTCCATCAAAATCAGTGTTTGAAAAATGGCTACCATTTAGTAAAGATAAGTAATGGATAAAATAGCAAAAAATTTACAGCTAGCACTAATGTGCATTATTTTAGTAAGCACTGTAATTGCTGTTGGTATGGAAATTAATAATATGTTTCTAAATCAATCTGTAATGCTAGCAGATTTACTTTTAATGTTTCTTTATTTAGAAGTCTTAGCAATGGTTCGTGTTTTTTGGAATCAGCAATCAATCAGTATAACTTTGCCTCTTTTAATTGCCATCACTGCTCTCGCACGATTTATTATATTACAAGGAAAAGAAATGGATCCATCAGCATTAGTCTATGAAGCTATAGCTATAGTTTTAATTGCATCTGCAATAGTTATTCTTAGATTAAGACATAGTGATAAATTAGGCCTAAAGAAAAGAAAATCTAAATAATTTAAAATGATATTTGAAGCTTCAAGGGCTAAAGCCGTTGATCAATTAAATAATTTTATTGAACAAAATCTTTCAGATTATTCAAAACTAAGAAATTTCGATTTTGGACCTGATAATAGATCTAATATTTCTTGTTTATCCCCCTATATAACTCATGGAATAATTAATGAATTAGAAGTGGTTGATAAATCTCTTAAAAAGTTTTCATTTGCAAAAAATGAAAAATTTATTCAGGAAGTTCTGTGGCGTGTTTATTGGAAAGGTTGGCTAGAATTAAGACCTAATGTTTGGTCAGATTACTTAATAGAACTAAGCAAAGTTAAAGATGAATTTAAAAACAAACAAAATTATTTGGATGCAATTGAAGGCAAAACAAATGTAGATTGTTTTAATCAATGGGTAATTGAACTTAAAGAAAACAATTATCTTCATAACCACACAAGAATGTGGTTTGCGAGTATTTGGATTTTTACACTAGAATTACCATGGCAATTGGGTGCTGAGTTTTTTATGCAACATCTTTATGATGGTGATACTGCATCAAACACCCTTGGCTGGAGATGGGTAGCCGGAGTTCAAACTCAAGGCAAGCATTATTTAGCAAGTGAATGGAACATAAATAAATTTACAAATAATAGATTTAAAAACATAAAACTTAGTGTAAATGCCAAACCTATATCCAGTGATAAAATATATTCTGTTACCAATAAGAGCTTTAAAAATTCTGAGATTTCTGAAGATAAAACTTTATTAATATTTGAAAATAATATGACATTTGAATTTTCTGATTTTAAAGAACATAAGTTTAAAAAAATTTTGTTGGTCTTAAATAATACATGTAGAATTATCAAATTAAATGAAAAGGTGTTGAGATTTAAAGCTAATCTTTTAGAGGATCAAAAAATAAGATTGAAAGAAAAATCAATTAATTGTGAAACTATTAACATTAATGATTTAAAAAATATTACTGAAGATGTTTATGCAATTTATCCAACTGTTGGCGAAAATTTAGATTTTATTCAAAATAATCAATTAAAAAATATTAAATTTTTATACAGAAAATTAGATCAGTTTTCTTGGCAATATTGTAATAAGGGTTTTTTTAATTTTAAAAATTATATTCCAAAAATTATTGCTAATTTTAACTTTTTATAAAAGTTTTTTAAAATTACTGTAAAGAATTTTAGAATAATTATTCATATCGAACATATTATCTTTGGCAGATTGATCAAACTTTTTTAGTGCCTCATTTCCTAATTGATCCTCAAGCGCTTTTTTATACTCAGGCACACAACCCCACTCTTTAACTGTTGTGTCTTTAATCTCGATATGAAATTGAATTCCATAAGCATGATTTTGATATTTAAAAATTTGATATTTAGTTATAGGTGATGAAGCTAATAAAGTAACATCTTTATTGTTATCTATTCCTTGGACCTCATAAGAATGCCACTGTAAGCTTTTAATTTGATCTGGAAATTTTGAAAATAAAAGATCTTCACTTTTTTTCTTAGTAAAATTTATATCCATTATTCCTATTTCTGCTGGGTTAGATTTTACAACTTTGCCGCCCACTACCTCTCCTAGTAACTGACAGCCCAAACAAAATCCAAGGTAGGGTTTCTTTAAATCGATTACAAATTCTTTAATTTTTTTTTTTTCATCAACTAACCAGGGGTATTCTTGCTCCATAAAAGTGTCCATTGGTCCCCCCATACAAAACATTCCATCAAATTTACTTAGGTCACTTGGAATTTTTTCACCTTCATCTAATTCTATGGTAGTTAAGTTAAAGCCATCAGCTAGCATTAAATCTTTGATATAGCCTGGATCTTCAATTTTTATATGTTGTAAAACTATTATATTCATTGCTTAGCCCATCAAATAGAAAACAATAAGGTACCTACTTACTTTTCCAATTGCTACTAAAATAATAAAATCAAAAAATCTAACTCTTAGTATACCTGCAACAAAAGTCAGCGGATCACCTATTATGGGAACCCAGGCAAACAATAATGACCATTTACCAAATTTACTAAACCATTGTGATGATTTTTCTATTTGTGTTTCTTTAAATGGAAACCATTTTTTAATAGTAAGATTTCTTGAATAATATCCTAAAGCCCAGTTAACAACAGATCCTAAAACATTTCCAAAGCTTGCAACGATTAACAATAATAAATTATCATAATTTGATGTAGCAATTAATCCTGCCAAGGTGAGTTCTGATGAAAATGGTAAAATGGTTGCAGCTAAAAATG
>CALCPL010000081.1 GCA_937897125.1 uncultured Candidatus Pelagibacter sp.
CCTCTCTATTCGTCGGCAGCGTCAGATGTGTATAAGAGACAGCTCTTTAGCTTTGAAGAATTCATAATTTATTAAATGATTGGTTAACCTTTACCATGCCATGGAATTGTTTTGGTAATTATTTTTCTTAAAGCAATATCAAATAAAAGACCAAGCATGCCCATTACAAAAATAGTTATCCAAATAACTTCATATTGAAAATATTTTTTAGCAACATTTTCAACAAATCCAATACCTGTCGTTCCAGCTAAAAATTCAGCAGCAACCAAAGTCCCCCAACACATCCCAACTGCAACTCTAACACCCGTCAAGATTTCAGGTAATGAGTTTGGAAAAATTACGTATCTTAATATTTGCCACTTTGATGCACCAAGAGAGTGAGAAGCATGAATTTTAGACAATTGAGTTCCAGAAGCACCAGCTCTAGCTGAGATGATCATGATTGAAAAAGAAACCATAAATAATAAGAATACTTTTCCAACATTATCAATTCCAAATACAGTAATAACTAATGGAGCCCAAGCAAGTGGAGGAACTGGTCTATACAATTCAATTAATGGATCAAAGAACCCTTTAGCAAATCTATTTAAGCCCATCAATAAGCCAAGTGGTACACCAAATATTATTCCAAGTACTAGGCCTAAGAATACTCTTAGGAAAGAATCCCATATGTGACCCATAGGTACTGGTATTTTGAATAACTTGAATTCACCAGTAACAACATTTAAAACTTTACTTTTAAAATTTGGTTTTACAGTTCCGTCAACACTATGAACTGGGTATTTACCAGGGATAATATCTGCTATCCAATCTGGTAAAATAAAGCCAACAACTTTACTAACATCCATCATTTCATACCAAATCAGTGGAATATTTTTAAATCCAACACTTGGTTTTAATAAAAGTGTAAATTTTTTTAAAGTATCTGATGGTTTAGGTAGCCACCTGCCAGAACCTTGCTCTGAACAATTAGGACCACTTGAAATTATTGTTCCAGTTGGAAATAAAAATATATCAATTAATCTTAGACTTCCTTGTTCTTTTTTTTGAATAACATCAAATTCTAAAATTGCTTGTTGCATAGAATCAAGAGTTTTTGGAGGAAATATGCTTGCGTACTCAATTCTTCTTGCAATTTTAAGTACATCTTTTGCTAATATTGATGCCACCTCTTGCGTGTCATCTAGTTCTGATCTATATTTTTTTATTCCATCTTTGATTTCTTTCATCAAAGATTTGTATTGTGAATTATGATTTCTTAATTTGAAAAAATCATCACTAATTAAAGTTAATTCTTTTGCTGCAGCATCAAACTTTAATCCTTTTTTAGTTTCAGGAATAGTTGGAATTTCAATTGTATTTTCTACAGCTGTTCCTGAAGATCCCCATCCACCTTGTATTTTTAAAGCTTCAATTCTTGCATTTTCTTCTTCAATACTTTTTATTGGTGGATAACTTATCTTTTGAAAATCCTCTGTTAACCAAGCTATTCTATTAGTTAGTTCACTGATCTTAATTTTTGTTTCATTTTCAAGAAGGTCCTCATTAGTTAACAATGGAATCGTTCTTTTAGTTTTTTGAATAAAACCTAAAAGTCTATCTTTATCTTGATTTCTTATTACTGATGAATTTCTAATTTCATTAGTTAATTTTTCAATATTACTATTTTCAGCCTTAATAATTGAAGTACTTTTAAATTCCCTTTCATTTATTGGAAACAAATACTTTAATGAAAGCATCGAGTCATTTACTTTTGCAACTTGGCAAAGTTCATTAGCAGACTGAGGATAAAAAGACTTTGCTAAATCCCATGAATAATAAAGCCATGCTATTAATAAAAAACTACTTCCAACAATAATCCAGTGAGCTCCACCTTTGGCTCTTTCAGGGTTCCCAAAAACAGCATCTATTTTTTCAGTCTTGGCTAATTTTATTCCATAAAGAATTGAACCTATAACAGCAAATATAATTAAAAATGTTATAATACCTGTAATCATATTAAATATCTTTACCCATTATTTCTTCTTCCATGTTCCAAATCATGGTTAGAATTTCTTCTCTTTTACTTCCAAAATCTTTAGTTTTTTTAATTTCTCTTAAATCACCATCTATCCCCATTGAAGCAAAGGGTAATTTATACTCCTTATGTATTCGGCCTGGTCTTGGTGCCATTACATATAATCTTTCCCCAAGTAACAAAGCTTCTTCAACTGAGTGGGTAATTAAAATAATTGTTTTTCCTGTTTCTTTCCAAATTTTTAAAACTAATGACTGCATTTTTTCTCTTGTTAGTGCGTCTAGCGCCCCTAAAGGTTCATCCATTAAAATTAAATCTGGATCATTAATTAAACATCGTGCAAGAGCAACTCTTTGCTGCATACCGCCAGATAATTGATAAGTCGGTGTATCTCCAAAGCCTTGTAAGCCAACTATATTTAACCATTCATCAACTTTTTTTGCTGTTTTAATTGGATCTTCTTTTTTCATTCTCAAGCCAAAGTCCACATTTTCAGCAACTGTTAACCATTCAAATAAAGCACCTTGTTGAAAAACCATTCCTCTTTCAACCCCTGGACCATTAATTTCATTTCCGTTAAGAGTAATTACTCCTGAAGTTGGTCTAAGAAAGCCAGCTGTAATATTTAGTAAAGTTGTTTTTCCACATCCAGAAGGACCAAGAACAGTTAAAAGTTCTCCTTTTTTAAGTGTGAAATTTACATCTTTTAATGCATGAACAGTTTCTCCTTTTGGAGTTTTAAAGATCATGTTTAGATTTTGAGAAATTAAATCACTCATAGAAATAAATTTATATTAAATTTTATTTAAAAAAATAGGCACCAATTTAATAAATTGGCGCCTATCTAATTTTATCTTACTCTCTAAATTATAGAGGTAAAAAGCTTGTATCTACTGCTCCGTTAGGAGTACCCATTCCTTTTAAGAAACCATCAAGAGTTCCACCTGATTCCATAGATTTTTTAGTATCTGCAGCATTCAAGAATACAAATCCACCTAAAGTTTCTTTCATATCTCCAAGTTTCATCTCAGCATCTTTTGCGATTACATTCATATCACTTTTACCAGCTGCGTATCTAGCATTAGCTTCATGAGTTACTTCTATGAAAGTTCTCAACATTCCTGGGTTTTCTTTCATAAATTTATCAGTAACAGATGTAATATCGATACCTTTGATACCTGCATCACGAGCTGCTTGAACTGTTAACAATCTTGTACCAACAGTTAAAGCTGCTTTAATAGAGTTACCACCAAATAAACAAGCCATTGAAACGTCACCAGAAACTAGTGCAGCAGCACCTTCTTCAGGGTCCATTTGAATAACAGTCATTTTGCTTTTATCAGCACCAACAACTTTCATACTTTCATCAAAAACATACTCAGCCATAGTTCCTAGAGGAACTGCAACTTTTTTGCCTTCTAACTCAGAACCGTTCGCTGATGTAATACCAGAAGCTTTAGATGTAACACAAGTTGTACCACCCATTCCGTATTCCATAGCAACGTCTACAAGTTTCAAAGGTGCTTTAGATTTAACAGCATTAATAAATGGCACTAAACCTTGTGAGTAAGAGATGTCTATATCTCCTGCTAACATAGCGTCAGTCATTGCACCACCGTTTGAAAAGTTAGTCCATTTAACTGGAACACCTAGTGCCTTATCAAACATCTTTTTAACTTTGTCTTCTTGGTTTGGAGTAGGCCATTCTAAAAAGAATGCAACTCTAACTTCTTTAGCAGCAGCGTTAGCAACTGATATTGATAAGTTAAGAGCAACTACAGCACCAAGAATAAAACCAATTATTTTTTTCATTATTATTCCTCTGTTAGTAATTTAATTAAATTATTTGCATTTAAATTGAATTTTGAAGGGATGTAAAACAAATTGTTATTGTTATACACTTACAAGTTGTAGAAAATTATAAGCCTTAAAGAAGAAAATAATTCTAGAAAACCTTTTGATTTAGTCTAATAGTTATGAATAAAATTATAACACTACATACATAGAGAGAGAATATTTATGAGCTCAGAAAACAGAACTTCAGTACCTAATTCATTAAATGAACATTGGATGCCGTTTACATCTAATAAAGATTTTAAAGCAAACCCTAGATTAATCACAGAAGCTAAAGGTGTTTACTTAAAAACTCACCATGGAAAAACACAAATAGATGCGAGCTCAGGTTTATTTTGTAATCCACTAGGTCATGGAAGAAGAGAAATTACAGAAGCTGTTACAAAACAATTAGAAACATTGGATTACGCTCAGCCTTTTCAGCAAGGTTTTGGTGGTTCGTTTGAACTAGCTACAAAAATTTCAAAACACACACCTGGTGATTTAAATAAAATGTTTTTTACAATTTGTGGATCTACAGCTGTAGAGACTGCAATTAAAATTGCTGTAGCTTATCACAGAGCAAAAGGGCACGCAGAAAGATTTAGATTTGTTGGACGTGAACGTGGTTATCATGGAATGAACATTGGCTGTATTTCAGTTGGCGGAATGGTGAATAATATTAAAACGTTTGCAAGTGTTTTAATGCCAGGTGTCCAACACATTAGACATACACATTTGCCAGAACATAAATTTGTAAGTGGTCAACCAGAAACTGGTGACTATTTAGCAAATGACTTAGAAACTATTTGTCAAAATTTTGGTGGTGAAAATATTGCTGCTTGTATTGTTGAACCCATTGCTGGATCAACTGGAACATTAGTTCCACCAAAAGGATATTTACAAAAACTAAGAGAAATCTGTGACAAACATGGAATACTTTTAATTTTTGATGAAGTAATTACAGGATGGGGCAGAACAGGTTCTAAATTTGGTGCAGATGAATTTGGTGTAACTCCAGACATTATGACAATGGCTAAAGCTACAACAAACGGTGTAGTGCCAATGGGTGTTGTTGCATGTAACGATTATATTTATGATGCAGTAATGGATGCTTCACCAACAGGTGCAGTTGAATTATTTCATGGTTACACTTATTCAGGAATTCCAGTTGCAGTAGCAGCTGCTCTTGCAGTGCAAGAAATTTTTGAAAAAGATGATATTTTCAATAGAGCAAAAAATTTAGCTCCTTATTTCCAAAAAGGATTATTCTCTCTTCAAGATCTAGAGTCTGTGGATAATATTAGAGGATATGGAATGATGGGTGGAATAGACATGAAGCTAAACACTAAACCAGGTAAAGCTGGGTTTGAATGTTTTAAAGCATGTTATGAAGCTGGTGTTAACTTTAAAGCTACAGGAGATTGTTTAATTATAGCTCCTCAATTCATCTGTGAAGAAAAACATATTGATGAGATTATTGAAAAGTTAAGAACTGGTATTACCAACTATCAAAAAAATCAAAAAAACTAAAAACTTTACGAAATTAAAGTATTAAAAAGGAAGAGAGTGTTATGAAAATTGGCGTACCTAAAGAAATCAAACCACAAGAACATCGTATTGGATTAACACCTGAAAGCGTTAAGATTTTAATATCAGAAGGTCATGAAGTTTTAGTTGAGAATAATGGTGGGTTTGAAGCTGGTTTTGAAAACGAACAATACACAAGTGTTGGCGCTAAAATCGTTGATAAAGCTGAAGATATTT
Organism: uncultured Candidatus Pelagibacter sp.; assembly: GCA_937897125.1. The sequence continues at coordinate 5,618 of CALCPL010000081.1, forward strand.
TCAATGATGCGGATATTATTGTTAAAGTAAAAGAGCCTCAATCAGGTGAAGTTAAGATGATTAGAGAAAATCAAATCGTCTACACTTATCTACATTTAGCAGCAGCTAAAGAATTAACTGAAGGTTTAGTTAAATCGAAAGGTGTTTGTATAGCCTATGAAACAGTTACAGATGATAATGGAAGATTGCCATTACTTGCACCAATGAGTGCAGTTGCTGGACGTATGTCTGTTCAAGCTGGAGCGCATTGCTTGGAAAAAAATCAAAATGGTAGAGGTCTTTTATTAGGGGGAGCTCCTGGAGTTGAGGGAGGTATTGTTGTTATTTTAGGTGGTGGTGTTGTTGGTGAAAACGCTGCTGTGATTGCAACTGGAATGGGTGCTAAAGTTCACATCGTTGATAAGTCTGAAGCAAGACTAAAACAATTAGTTGAAATGTTTGGTGATAAAATTATTCCAGAACAAAGTGATAAAATTGATTTAAATAAATTAGTTGCTGAAGCTGATCTTTTAATTGGGGGTGTTTTAATTCCAGGTGCAGAAGCTCCAAAATTAATTACTAAACCAATGTTAAAATTAATGAAAAGAGGATCTGTAATAGTTGATGTTGCAATCGACCAAGGGGGTTGTGTTGAAACGAGTAAACCAACAACTCATGGTGATCCAACTTATATTATTGATGATGTTATTCATTACTGTGTAGCAAATATGCCAGGTGGAGTTCCAAGAACTTCAACGATTGCATTGAATAACGCAACACTTCCACATCTAGTTAAAATTGCAAACAATGGTTACGCCAAAGCACTAAGCGATGATAAACATTTGCTTGCAGGACTAAACGTTTGCAAAGGTCAAGTAACGTATAAAGCAGTTGCTGATGTTTTTGGATATGATTACGTTGATCCTTTAAAAACTCTGTAATTTTTAAACTAATGTTATCGGATAAAATTAAAGACTATTTAAACGAATACATTAGTCAGGAAGTTTATGTTCAAGTAGCTGTTGCTAAGGGCAAAAATAAAATCTCAACTAATGCTGCGATCAGTAAGTACTTTGAAAGCAATCACTTCACTGGATTGGCTGAAGGTAAACCCTACAATACTTTTTTAGATGATCTTAAAGATAAGTGTTTAGGAAAATTAGCAAACTCTCCAATGAAAGATAGTAAAACAGAGGATGAGATTATTATTGAACTTCAAAGAAAACTAAACACTTTAAAAACTGAAGAGTTAAATGATACTTACTGGGAAGTTGAGACGGGTGAATATTTAAGTGGAACAGATATTAAAGAAATTGAACTCGAGAGAGATACTTTAATTAAATTTCTAACTTCAAAAGATGAAGCCCATGACACGGTAAATACTCTTTGCAAAAATTATGAAAAACTTTGTAAGAAAAAGTATCCTGAAGCTCCATTACCTTTAGAAATATTAGATACTAAACACTAAGTTTCTCTTTAATAATCTAAATTATAGTCTATAAAAATTGTAAGGGGTGTCGTAACTGACTGAGAATAAACCCTAATAACCTGTCCGGTAATTCAGAAAGGGAGAACAATGGATAAAACATACTTTATAAGTCAATCAACATCATTAACACTCGTCATTACTATAAGCTTAATTTTTACAGTAGTTGGCTTAATTTACTCAAAAAAATATCAAGGGATTAATAATTATCTAACAGCGAATAGAAATATTGGTTTCTTTTCACTAACTACAAGCCTAATTGCATCAGCACTTGGAGCTTGGATTTTATTTGGTCCAGCATCTGCTGCTTCATGGGGTGGAATAGGGGCTGTGATTGGTTATGCATTAGGAACAGCATTTCCTATGATCTTTTTAATTTCACTTGGAAAAAAAATAAGAACTGAGTTTCCAAAAGGCTCAACTCTAATTGAATTTTTAAGAAAAAGATTTGGTAAGAGCTTATTTAAACTTATTTTACTTATGACGGTATTTTACATGTTTGTCTTTTTATGCGCAGAAGTTACAGCAGTTGCAATATTGATAAATTATATTTCAGGTACTGAGCTTTGGGTCACTTCTTTAATTATTCTGATCGCAACACTTACCTACACATTGTATGGTGGCTTAAGAGCTTCAATTTTTACAGATAATATTCAAATGATTGTAATTGTAGCTTTATTATTAATTTCAGTATTTTATCTAACATCATTTACAGGGGATCAGTTTTCTTTCTCATTTATTAAAGAAAAAAGTCCTCACTTACTAAGTGCAAGTTATATTCCAAACTATACCGCAGGATTAACTTTCTTTATCGCAGTTGCTGCAACCAATCTTTTTCATCAAGGGAACTGGCAAAGAGTTTATGCTGCAAAAAATAACGAAGTCTTAAAGAAAAGTTTACTTGTTTCATTTATTGTAATTATTCCAATTGTCTTCTTTATGGGCTTTAGTGGTTTAGTTGCAGTATCAGCTAATCCAAAAGTTATTCCTGATCTTGGTTTCTTCTCTTTATTATTAAGTGAGCAGACAGAATTTTTATCATTAATAATTGTGATCCTTGGTTTATCATTAACAATTAGTACAGTTGATACATTAGTTAATGCAATATCAAGTTTAATAGTAGTTGATGGTAAAGCGACTTTAAATTTAAATAAGAAAACTAATTACTTAACTCTTTCAAAATATTTTATAGTAGCGCTATCAATTGTAGCTTTTGCAATCGCTTCAAAAGGATTTAGTGTTTTATACTTATTCTTGCTTGCTGATTTATTTTGTTGTGCGTTTGTGCTCACTGTTTTTTATAGTTTCTATAATAAAAAGTTGAATGAAAAAACAGCATACATCTCAATTATTATTGGATTAATTGGAGGGTTTCTTTTATTCCCAGCTCCTGATTTTTCAAAGAGCTTATTAGTTGGTATAATTTTACCAGCAGATACTTTCCCAGCTTTTGTCTCACAATCATTGTTGTTTTTATCTTTTATTATCGCAACTTTTTTGCCTGTAATATTTTGGAAAATAAAAGGATCTAAAAAATGGACCTAATAATTTGTAAAAGGTGTATAAATAACTATATACACCTTAACAAATGTCAGAGATTCAAATATCCATTAACAACTTATCCAAAGTTTACGATAATGGCTTTAAAGCCCTAAATAATGTTAGCCTTAAAGTAAAACAAGGTGAAATTCTTGCAATGCTTGGGCCAAATGGTGCGGGCAAAACTAGTTTAATCAGTATTATTTGTGGAATTGTTAAACCCTCTTCAGGCACAGTTACAATTGATAATTTTGATATTATAAAAGATTATAGAGAGACAAGATCAAGAATAGGGCTTGTTCCTCAAGAATTAAATCTAGAATCCTTTGAAACTGTTTTTGATACCGTATCTTATTCAAGAGGATTATATGGAAAAGCACCCAAACCAGAACACATTGAAAAAATTTTAAAAGACTTAAGTTTGTGGGATAAAAAAGATCAAAGACTAAGACAATTATCAGGTGGAATGAAGAGAAGAGTTTTAATTGCAAAAGCTTTATCTCATGAACCTAAAATACTATTCCTAGATGAACCAACAGCAGGTGTTGATGTTGAACTTAGAAGAGACATGTGGATGGTTGTTGAAGAGTTAAGAAAAACAGGGGTCACAATTATCTTAACTACCCATTATATTGAAGAGGCAGAAGCTATTGCTGACCGTGTAGCTGTAATTAATCAAGGAGAAATTATTATTGTTGAAGATAAAAAAGAATTAATTAAGAAAATGGGTCATAAAAAACTAACCATTGAATTACAAAAAAAAATTACAGAAATTCCAGAAAATTTACTTAAATATAGTCTTGAAATAGGCGATGAACACATGTCTTTAATTTATACTTATAATGTTCAAGCTGAAAAAACTGGTATTACAGATTTATTACAAGACTTAAAAGATACTGGCTTAAAGTTAAAAGATTTAAAAACAGAACAAAGTACTTTGGAGAAGATATTTGTTGATTTAGTAAAGGAGAATAATGAAATTTAATTATTACGGGTTTAGAGCTATTTATGTTCATGAGATGAATAGATTTATAAGAACTGTAGGTCAGTCTATTCTTTCACCAGTAATATCCACCTCATTATATTTTGTAGTGTTCGGTTCAGTTATTGGAGGTTATATTGAAAAAATTGATGGTGTTAGTTATGGATCATTCATTGTACCCGGTTTATTAATGTTAACACTGCTTACTCAATCAATAAGTAACACTTCGTTTGGAATATTTTTTCCAAAATTTAATGGAACTATTAACGAGATTTTAGCAGCACCTATATCAACGCTTGAAACAGTTCTAGCTTTTGTTGGGGCAGGAGCTACTAAAACATTAATTGTTGGTGCTGTAATTTATGCAACTGCTTCTTTTTTTGCAGATGTGACAGTTAAATATCCATTGTTAATGATATTTTTATTAGTTTTAGTTTCTTTTACATTCGCTTTATTTGGATTTTTAATTGGTGTGGTTAGTAAAAACTTTGAGCAGATGTCGATCATTCCATCATTAGTCATCACTCCAATGGTATTCTTAGGTGGAAGTTTATACTCTCTTGATATGTTGCCACCATTTTGGCAAACAATTTCTTACTTTAATCCAGTGGTTTATTTAATTGATGGCTTAAGATTTTCTTTCTACGGTGTATCTGATTTTGATATTTGGATAAGTATAAGCTCAATGGTATTTTTTTTAGTGATTTGTGTAATCTTGGTTACAATTTTACTTAAAAAAGGCTACAATATTAAAAGTTAGATCTAGACAGATTATTTATATTTATCTTCGATCTCATAGTATTCATTAAAACCAACAATATCTCTTAGGTCTGAGAATTTTGAAACATTGGTATTGTAGGTTTTGTTCTTCATATTTTTTAAAGATTCTTGCATTGTCTTAACAGAAGCACTCATCAAAGTTAAAGGAAATACTGCAATCTTGAATCCAATATCTTCCAGTTCATTCATTTCAAGCAAAGGAGTTTCCCCATCTTCAATTAAATTAATCATATGATGACCTGGCACTTCTTTGATCACTCTTTTCATGTCTTCTTTAGATTTGATCGCTTCTACAAAAAGAATATCTGCACCAAGTTCTGAAAATTTTTGCATACGTTTAATAGCATCATCTAATCCTCTGGTAGCTATAGCATCTGTTCTTGCCATAACTAAAATATCTTTATTATTCATTTTGCTAGCGTCTACTGCAGCTTTAATTCTAGAATTTGCCTCATCTACTTCAACAACATCTTTTCCTTTAGTGTGGCCACATTTTTTTGGCCATTTTTGATCTTCAATCATTATTGCTGCAGCACCCGCATCTGCAAATCCTCTGACTGTTCTGTAAACATTTACGGCATTTCCATAACCAGTATCTCCATCAAAAATAATAGGTATCGAAGTAACGTTACAAATATTTCTTACCTGCTCAGCCATTTCTGAAAAAGAAATCAATCCTGTGTCTGGCATCCCAAGCTTAGTTGAAGAAACTGCGAACCCAGACATAAAACCTACGTTCAGTTCTTCTCTTTCAATTAATTTTGCAGATAAAGCATCGTAACAACCAGGCATAACAATAATATCTTTTTGGTCTAATAAATTTTTAAGCTTATCTGCTTTTGGCTTTGAATCTTGTGGTGAAAATAGTGTCATAGTTTGAAAGGTATATATAATGCAATTTGTGGAAATAAATAAAC
>CALCPL010000082.1 GCA_937897125.1 uncultured Candidatus Pelagibacter sp.
TATATATATTTTACGTAATTTTAAGTTTCTTAATTGCAACATCTGTATCTGCTAGAAAAACAGGTTGTGAGGGGAATTGTGAAAATGGTTTTGGTAAATGGACTTATACGGACAAAACTACCTACGAAGGGAATTGGGTAGGTACACAAAAACAAGGACAAGGAATCGAAACTTGGCCAAATGGATACATTTACAAAGGAGAATTTAACAAAAGTAATTGGAGTGGGCAGGGAACTTTAACCTTCCCAGATGGATCTAGATATGAGGGTGAATGGGCCAATGGTTTTATGAATGGAAAAGGAAAGTTTACTTGGTCTGATGGAAAAGAAAAAATAGGAATTTGGAAAAATGGCAAATTACAAGAGTAATTATGAATATAAGATATTTTAATAAATTAAGAGAATTATTACCTGAACCAGTTAGGCAATTCGGTGGTCTTGTTTCTTTAACATTTGTTGTAATTTTAACTTTTGCTATTTTAAATGTTTTTTTTGGTCAGGGTGATGAGTTAGTGGAAAAAATGAAAAAAGAAGAAGCAAGAATTGCAGAAGCTAACAAATTAAGTAAAATAATCTCTACACTTCCGTCAGGTATTTTAACTTTTTATGAAGCAAGTGATCATTACAAGTTGTCAAAAGAACAATACGAAACAGTTTGCAAAATAACAAAAATTATTCCTCAACGTGCTGTTATGGGTGCAAATTTAATAAATTTTAAAGCTACACAAATATATACTACTAATGGAAATCAAATTGCTGAAACATTTGTTAATTGGGATAAAGAAAAAAACAAGTGTATTGCTGGCTTTGTTTTGAGTGGAAGTATTGATGGCGTAGAAAAAGTAAAAATTACTGTTAGTGGGGAAGTTTTAAATTTTTTAAGTACTGGAATTGATACAAGGGTTTATTTTATCAAAAATTTTTAAGGAGGAAGACAATAAGTATAAATAATATAAAAAGTGTATTTTTATTTTTATTTCGTGTAACTTATTAAATGTTATGACTAACACTGTAATTAAATGTGATTCTGTTTATAAAATTTTTGGAACAAACGCCAAAAAGATGCTCCAAGAGGCCAATGGAAATGTAGACGCAAAAACATTTCAAGAAAATGGATGTATAGTAGGAGTGAACAACGCTTCTTTTGAAGTTTCAAAAGGAGAAATGTTAGTTGTGATGGGTTTATCTGGATCAGGAAAATCAACATTATTAAGATGTATTTCTAGATTAACAGATGCAACAGGTGGAAAAATTTTCATAGAAGGTCAAGACTTGCTTTCATTAAATAATAAAGAACTAATTGATCTTAGAAGAAATAAAATGGGAATGGTATTTCAAAGTTTTGCTCTACTACCACATAAAACAGTTTTAGAAAATATAGCTTTTCCACTTCAAATTAAAGGGGTTGAAGATCAAGAATGTATTAATAAAGCTATGGATATGGTCAAACTTGTTGGTCTAGATGGAAGAGAAAACTATTTTCCAAGAGAACTTTCTGGTGGACAGCAACAAAGAGTAGGTATTGCCCGTTCATTAGCTGTCGAACCTGATATTTGGTTTTTAGATGAACCTTTTTCTGCATTAGATCCATTAATTAGAAAAGAAATGCAGGATGAATTTTTGAGACTTCAAGGAAAATTACAAAAAACAATTATGTTTATTACACATGATTTTGATGAAGCATTGAAGCTTGCTGATCGTATTGCAATTATGAAAGATGGAATAATTGAACAGCTAGATACACCTGCAAATATTGTTTTGAATCCAGCAACAGAGTATGTCAGAAAATTCACCGAAGAAGTTCCTAGAGAAAAAGTATTAAAAATAGAAGATATTATGGAAAAACCACATAATGAAAACTTAAGTGATTTAAAAGTGCTAAAAAGTGAAATAATTGAAAATGTAGCTGAAAAGATTTTAACTCAAGAAAAATCTGTAGGAGTATTTGATGAAAACAATCAAATTGTTGGAACTGTTAACCCTTCAAAAATAATCAATACTGTTTTTGGTGGAAAAAAAAATAGTGATTAAAATATGCAATTATTAAGAAAATATCCAAAATTATTTCAATGGTTGTTTTTATTAATTGTATTTTTCTTTTTATGCTTTGCTGTAGATGTTCCCGAAACCTACAAATTTATAAGAGGCCAGGCCGAATTTATCAAGGATCCAAATCAAAGCACTTATAAACTGTTTGGTGCAGAAGTAAGATATTACGCATTTGATGTTTTTTGGAGGCTACCTCCTCTACTTGGATGGCTACCTATTTGGATAAACGATTCCTTATTCTTTTTAATGAACGAGTGGATGCCAATGGAGTTTTGGAATGAAAATACTCAATCATACAAAACCCGACCCTTGGTTTTACAATTAACAAGAAATATGACTGCGTTTATGACATTTCTTATTGAACTGATTAGAGAGATTATGTTGGGGGGCGTTCAAACAGTTGTAGCATTTACCAGTTGGGATTGGATAGGTGCAAATCCATGGGCAAAGCTACCCGGATTACCTTGGACAATTATTGCAGCAGGTGCTGTGATACTTGGATATAACTTAAGTGGTAAAGGTCTAGCCTTATTTGCTGGTATAGTTATGGTTTATATTTCTATTTTTGGCCAATGGAAACCCTCCATGCAAACTCTTTCTTTTATATTGGTTGCGGCACCGCTTTCTTTTATTTTTGGTTTGGGCTTAGGTATTGCGGCATTTAAAAGTAAACGTGTAGAAAAGTTTTTGTATCCACTGCTATTGGTTATGCAGACAATGCCTCAGTACGCTGTATTAGTTCCTGCAATAGTTCTTTTTGGTGTTGGTGACCATGCTGCTGTAATTATAACTATGGTTGTAGCTGTTCCGCCAATGATATTGTTAACTCTATTAGGTCTTAGAGGAATACCTCTTGAGGTTATTGAGGCTGGCAAAATGAGTGGATGCAATAATTGGCAACTAATGTTTAAAGTTTTAATTCCAACTGCAAGAAGAGATATTTTAATTGGAGTAAACCAAGTTATTATGGTGTGTTTTTCTATGGCAGTTATTTCAGCTTTTATAGGTGCTAAGGGATTAGGGTTTAATTTATTACTAGCATTAAATCAGTTAAATATTGGATTGGCATTAGAAGCAGGTTTGTGTATTAGCTTGATTGCAATATTATTAGATAAAATGTCCTTAGCTTGGGCAAATAAACAAATAGATTATTTTGGTAACTTAACTTTTTTTGAACGTCATAAAAGTGGATTATTTTTTGCTGGTGCAGTGTTAATTGGAATTATATTTGCCTATGCTGGGTCATTTTACTTTAAAGAAGGCTTCAATTATCTATTTGAAGTTCCGCACAATAAAGGAATATCAACTGCAGATTTTTGGAATAGAGGAGTTGATTGGATTTGGGATACCTTCTTTCATACTTTAAAAATTTTTAACACATGGTTGATAGTAGATGTGCTACAACCGATGCGAGCTGCTTATTTAAGGATGCCTATTGTTGCAACGTTCGTTTTAGTCATGGGCTCTGGATATATAATTGGAGGAATACGTTCTGCTCTTGTAGTGGGTGCATTAACATTATTTATAGCATTAAGCCCATGGTGGGATAGAGCTTTAGTTACATTATACATGGCAACTTTTGGAGTTTTTATATCCACTATAATTGGATTTACTGTTGGGGCACTATGTTTTCAAAATAAATATACCACAAATTTTATGTTGGGTGTTTGTGATATCTTTCAAACATTTCCTTCATTTGTATACTTAATTCCAGTAATGATGCTTTTTGGAGTTACAGATACATCAGTATTAATTGCGGTAGTAGTTTATGCAACTATACCTGCCACAAGATATACCATTGAAGGATTAAGAAGTGTTCCAACTGCTTTACATGATGCAGCTACAATGTCAGGTGTTACAAAATTACAAAGATTATCAAAAATAGAATTTCCTTTAGCATTTCCTCACATGATGCTTGGTTTAAATCAAACAATTGTATTTGCTTTGTTCATGGTAATTATTGGAGCTTTTATTGGAACAGAAGATTTAGGACAGTATATTTTAAAAGCTTTATCTGACAAAAAGGGTGCGGGTATAGGATTAACATTGGGTCTTTGTGTTGCCTTTATTGGCCTGATATTTGATCATCTAATTCGAACGTGGGTTGGAAAAAGAAAAAAACACCTTGGTATTGATTAGTTAAAATATTCAACTTCAGAAAAAGTATCTGTTGGAAAAATCCAATAGAATTCCAAGGTTTCGGTTCCGCTATTTTTTAAAGCATGTTTTGCATTTGCAGCAATGTAAACTACGTCACCTTTTTTAACTTCTTCAAGCTCACCAGATTTATTTAACATTCCTTTGCCACCAGTAACCACATATATTTCTGCAGGTGAGTGATAATGGAGTGTCAAGTCGCCCCCTGGAGCAATTTCAGCAAAACCAAGTGAAAGTCCAGAACTTCCCATAAAATCTGCAT
>CALCPL010000083.1 GCA_937897125.1 uncultured Candidatus Pelagibacter sp.
TACACCTCTCTATTCGTCGGCAGCGTCAGATGTGTATAAGAGACAGATATTACCTAGTGAGATCGCCCACGGAAAAAGAAAAGCAATCTCAAGATCAAAAATTATAAACAGGATTGCTACTAAATAAAACCTAACATCAAATTCCATTCTAGAATCTTCAAATGGTTCAAAACCACATTCATAAGCAGATAACTTTTCAGGGTCAGGATGTTTTGGTGAAAGTATTAAATTTACAACAACAAAAGCACAACTCAGACCAAGAGCAATAATCAAAAATATAATAATTGGCAGGTAATCTTTTAAAAATTCTGAAAGCATCTGAGTCTATATAGCAGTTTTTATATCATGTTGAAGGGTACTTACGTCACATTTTAAATAATATAAACCTTAAATAATAAGGAAAAGTGGCGGGAGTGAAGGGACTCGAACCCTCGACCTATCGCGTGACAGGCGATCGCTCTAACCAACTGAGCTACACCCCCACTTTAGTTGTTTTGGTGGGCAGTAAAGGACTCGAACCTTTGACCCCCTCGGTGTAAACGAGATGCTCTACCAACTGAGCTAACCGCCCAAAACAAGCGCTACTATTACATCAAGGAATAGATAATGTAAATTGGTAATTATTGAATACTAGCTTGAGATTTATCATTAGATTGAGAAATTTTCTCAACCTCAACCCACTCAACTCTTTTTAATTCTTTAGTTAAAGCTATTTTTAGTACTTCGTCAGCATGTTCAACTGGAGTAATTTTTATATCATCAATAATTTTTTTAGGCATATCAATAAGGTCTTTTTCATTTTCCTTAGGAATTATAACTTGCTTTATTCCAGCTCTATGTGCTGCTAATAATTTTTCTTTTAAACCGCCAATTGGTAATACTTGACCTGTTAATGTAACCTCACCTGTCATCGCAACATCTCTTCTGACGGGGTTATTTGTGATTGCAGATACTATTGAAGTAACCATTCCAATCCCCGCAGATGGCCCATCTTTAGGTGTTGCTCCTTCTGGAACATGAATATGAAAATCTTTTTTTTCAAATAAAGGTGGGATAATTCCATAATCTAAACTTTTAGATCTAATAAAAGATTTTGCAGCCTTGATAGATTCTTGCATCACATCTCCTAGTTTACCAGTAATTTGCATTCTACCTTTTCCAGGCATTATAACAGTTTCAATTTTAAGAATTTCCCCACCGTATTCAGTCCATGCTAAACCTGTGACAACACCAATTTTGTCTTCACTTTCAAGTTCACCAAATTTAAATTTTTGGATTCCTAAATAATCAGGTAAATTTTTTAAATTAATCTTAACTTCTTTCTCTTCACCAGAAACCACTTTCTTAACAACTTTCCTAGCTACTTTTGAAATTTCTCTTTCTAAATTTCTTACACCAGACTCTTTTGTATAACTTTGAATAATTTCTTTAATTATATCCTTAGATAAAGTCATTTCATTTTCTTTGACCCCATTGTCTTTAACTTGTTTAGGAAGCAAATACTTATTTGCAATGTTAATTTTTTCATCTTCAGTGTAACCAGCCAATCTAATTACCTCCATTCTGTCTAATAATGGTGGTAGGATATTTAAAGTATTAGCTGTAGTTACAAACATCACATCAGATAAGTCATAATCAACTTCTAAATAATGATCATTAAATGTAGCGTTTTGTTCTGGATCCAATGCTTCTAATAAAGCAGAAGATGGATCACCTCTATAATCATTTCCAATTTTATCTATTTCATCAAGGAGAATAAGTGGATTTTTAGTTCCTGCTTTTTTCATCATTTGAATAATTTTACCAGGTAAAGAACCAATATAAGTTCTTCTATGACCTCTTATTTCAGCTTCATCTCTCATACCACCAACTGAAACTCTTACAAATTCTCTATTAGTAGCTTTCGCAATAGATTTTCCTAATGATGTTTTACCAACACCTGGAGGACCAACTAAGCATAAAATTGGGCCTTTAATTTTTTCCATTCTTTTTTGGACTGCTAAAAATTCAATAATTCTTTCTTTAACTTTTTCTAAACCAAAATGATCAGCATCAAGAACTGCAAGCGCTTTTTTAAGATCAATATCAACCTGGCCTTTTTTATACCAAGGTAAATCTGTCATCCAATCAAGATAATTTCTGACAACAGTAGCCTCAGCAGACATTGGACTCATATTTTTTAATTTTTTAAGCTCAGCCATACATTTCTTTTCAACATCTTTTGGCATTTTTGCTTTAATAATTAATTTATTTAAACTTGATGTCTCATCTTTTCCATCTTCAATTTCGCCTAATTCCTTTTGAATAGCTTTAAGTTGCTCGTTTAAATAATATTCTCTTTGAGTTTTTTCCATTTGAGTTTTAACTCTGCCTCTAATTCTTTTTTCAACTCCTATAATGCTAGTTTCATTTTCCATTATTTTAATTATAGAATTAAGTCTTTTCTTAACATCTATAGTTTCAAAAATTTGTTGTTTCTCTGAAATAGTAGCCGTTAGGTGAGACGCAATATTATCAGCAATATGTGATGCGTTAGTTAATTTTTTAATATTATTAATTGTTTCACTTGAAACTTTTTTATTAATAGAAGTTAATTTCTCTAACCTTCTTAAAGCCGTCATCGCTAAAGGTACAAGGTCTTCATCTTTAGTTATCACATCATGATGATGAGCATATTCACAAACAATAAATTTCTCATTATCTTTAAAATCTAAGATTTTTACTCTTTTGCTTCCTTCAACTAAAACTTTTACTGTGCCATCTGGTAATTTTAGTAATTGTAAAATATTACCTTCACAACCATACATAAAAACATCAGTTTTTTTAGGGTCATCTATTTCTGAATTTTTTTGGGTAACTAGAACAATTTTTTTGTCCTTTTTCATAACTTCATTTAAGGCAGCAATAGATTTATCTCTGCCCACAAATAAGGGAATAACCATATTTGGAAATACAACAATATCTCTTAACGGTAATAAAGGTCGTTCAATTTTAACATCCATACTCTAAATATGGATATTAAATATGATATTGCAATAGCTATTTATTACTTATTAACGTGAAATTAAGCAGCTGAAGTTTTTTCAGTCTTAGTTTTGCTGCTATTTTTTGAATGAACTATGATTGGTTGAGATAGTCCTTTGGCCGCACTAGCGTCTACAATAACTTCCTCCACATTGTCTTGACTTGGAAGATCGTACATTGTTTTTAATAAAATATTTTCTAAGATTGATCTAAGGCCTCTAGCCCCAGTTTTCTTGTTAATTGCTTTTTGTGCAATCTCTTTAATCGCATTTTCTTTAAAGCTTAACTTGGCTCCATCTAGTTTAAATAATTCTTGGTATTGTTTAATTAGTGAGTTTTTTGGTTCTTGTAATATTTTAACTAAAGTTTTTTCATCAAGATCTTCTAATGTCGCTATCATTGGAAGTCTGCCAATAAATTCTGGGATTAAGCCATACTTTAACAAATCTTCAGGTTCTAAAGTTTTCATCCATTCGCCTGTTTTTTTATCATCTGTTTTTTTAACATTTGCACCAAATCCTATTGATGTACCTTTATCTCTTTGAGATATTATTTTATCTAAGCCAGCGAATGCTCCCCCACAAATAAATAAAATGTTTGTAGTATCTACTTGTAAAAATTCTTGTTGTGGATGCTTTCTTCCTCCTTGAGGTGGAACACTTGCTACTGTCCCTTCCATAATTTTTAATAGTGCTTGTTGCACACCCTCTCCAGATACATCTCTTGTAATAGAAGGGTTTTCTGACTTTCTGCTAATCTTATCAACTTCATCTATATATACAATTCCACGTTGTGCTTTTTCAACGTTGTAATCAGCAGCTTGTAATAATTTTAAAATTATATTTTCAACATCTTCACCAACATAACCTGCTTCAGTTAAAGTGGTTGCATCTGCCATTGTAAATGGAACGTCAAGAATTCTTGCTAATGTTTGAGCTAATAAAGTTTTTCCACAACCAGTTGGACCAACTAAAAGAATATTTGATTTTGAAAGTTCAACTGTTTTACTTGTTTTGCTCTCGTAATTAAGTCTTTTATAATGATTATGAACAGCAACTGATAAAACTTTTTTTGCATGAGGTTGTCCAATAACATAATCATCTAATACAGCACAAATTTCTTTTGGTGGTGGTAATCCATCTTGATGTTTAACAAATGTATCTTTGCTTTCTTCTTTGATGATATCCATACATAGCTCAACACACTCATCACATATAAATACAGTTGGACCTGCAATAAGTTTTCTAACTTCATGCTGGCTCTTGCCGCAAAAAGAACAGTAAAGAATATTTTTATTATTTGTTGTCATAAATTTATAAACGAATCATTTAGGATACTTTAATATAGATGACTCTTACTAATCAAGTATCAGTTTAGTGGGGTGTCAAGATGTAGTGTATTAAGATCTATTTTCGACTACTGCGTCAATCAAACCAAACTCTTTTGCAGTATCTGGCTTCATAAAGTTATCACGTTCTAGTGCTTTCTTCACATCATCAACTGATTTTCCAGTATGTTTTGAGTAAATTTCATTAAGTCTTTTCTTTAAATCCATAACTTCATTGGCATGGATCTCAATATCAGTTGCTTGTCCTTGAAAACCAGCCGAAGGTTGGTGAACCATGATTCTAGAATTTGGTAAAGAAAATCTTTTACCTTTTTTTCCAGCAGCTAATAAGAATGAACCCATTGATGCAGCTTGACCGATACAAAGAGTTGAAACATCTGGTTTGATGTATTGCATAGTATCATAAATACCAAGACCTGCTGTCACTAGTCCTCCAGGACTATTAATATACAAATTAATTTCTTTTTTTGGATCTTCAGACTCTAAAAACAAAAGTTGAGCTGTAACTAAAGATGCTACGTTATCATTTATTGGTCCTACTAAAAAAATAATTCTCTCTTTAAGAAGTCTCGAATAAATATCATAAGCTCTCTCACCTTTATTTGATTGCTCAACAACCATTGGTACTAGGGTATTCATTTGATCTGATAAGTTTGTTGTCATAAGTTGATTCTCTTACTTATACAACTTGTGATTACTTTTTACTAACTTTTTTTGCTGAAGGTTTTTTAGATGCTGAAGGTTTGGGCTTTTTTTCTATTTTAGCAGGCTTTGAAGCTTTTTTTTCCTCAGGATGATCGTGGTCATGATCATGGTCATGTTCGTGATTATGATCTTGTTTTTGATGTTCTTTTAAGATTTTTTCTGCTTCTAATTTGCTAATTTCTTTTTTAGATGCTTTCGCTTTAGTTTTTATTAGATCAATAATTTTTTCCTCATACACGGTTCCTCTTAAACTGGCTAATGCTGATGGATTTTTTTGGTAAAATTCCATTACCATCTTTTCTTGACCAGGCATCATTCTAAGTTGTTTTTGAACTTCGGCTTGAACTTCCTGTTCGGTAACTTTAATTTTATTTTGTTCACCAAATTCATTTAAGATTAATCCAACTTTAATTCTTTTTTTAGCAATTTCTTCAAAGTTCTTTCTACTTTTTTTAGAATCTTCTTCTGTCATACCTTGTGATAAAATCTTTACTTCTTCTTCAATTAAATTTTCTGGAATTTCATCCACTTTAAAGTTTTCAATTTCCTTCAAGATTTGAGTTTTAACCAACTTATCTAAAGAATTTTTATACTCATCATTGATTTGTTTACTAACTAACCCCTTTAAATCAGCAAGATCTTTTGCCTGTCTCTTATACACATCTGACGCTGCCGACGAATAGA
>CALCPL010000084.1 GCA_937897125.1 uncultured Candidatus Pelagibacter sp.
GATGTGTATAAGAGACAGGGTATAAAGAGTTAAAAACTTAATTTTATGGTTAATGCAATGATTAATGATTAGATCAACTGTATTTAAGCCAGCTCTATGACCTGCATTTCTTGATTGTTTATGCTTAACACCCCATCTACCGTTTCCATCCATGATGATGGCAACATGTTTAACTGGGTTCATATAGTCATTATTTCTTTTTCTTTGGCTTCAACTTTAATGTCTATAGTTTTAATATGTTCATCAGTAAACGTTTGCACTAATTTCTCTTTTATTTTTTCATCATCCTCACTTATTTCTTTCTCTTTAACTAAACTTTTTAAATCATCATTAGCTTCTCTTCTAATATTTCTGATTGAGATTTTGCACTTTTCACCCATAGATTTAATTAATTTTTTAATTTCTGTTCTTCTCTCCTCATTTAAATCTGGTACAGGTAATCTAATTAACTGACCATCAATTTGAGGATTTAAACCTAATTCTGATTTTTTTATTGCAGTATCTACAAGTGGAACATTGTTAAGGTCCCAAACTTGAATATTAATTGTTCTAGCATCTGGAGTTGTTATGCTTGAAACTTGATTTAAAGGCATCGCTTGTCCATAAACGTCAACCTTAACAAGGTCTAACATTGAGGCATTTGCCCTACCAGTTCTTAGTGAGGTTAATTCTTTTTGAAACACTTCAATGGTTTTATCCATCTTCTGACTGTATGTTTTGTCATTAAACATTTATTCACCTATTTTAATTCTAAAAAAATCATTAATCTTCAGATCAGGTATATTAAGTTCTTTTATAATATCTTGCACTTTCTTTTTAGGCTCCATAACCCAGGCTTGTGTTAACAAAGCATTTTCCTCTTTAAATTTATTCATTTTACCTAAGCTAATTTTTTGTGCAATTTCTTCAGGCTTACCAGAACTTTTTAACTCTTCTGTGACAAGATCTTGTTCCTTTTGAAGTAGATCTTTATCAATCAAATCAGAACTTAACGCCAAAGGGTTTGATGCTGCAATATGCATTGAAAGTTGTTTACCAAAAGCTTTAACATTATCACTGTCATCTGAAGTCTCAAGTGAAGCTATAACTGATAATTTAGATAAATTATCTTTAACTACAGTATGCAAATAATTAAAATTTTTAGAACCTGATTGGTTAAATGTCTTAGCTTTACCAACTGTTATCTTTTCACCCATTTTTGCGATTAATGCTACTAGACTATCTTCAACCGTTTCACCATTTCCCATTTTTGATTTATTAAGCTTTTCTAAATCAGATGAATTTTGATTATTCAATTCACTTAATTCTTTTGCAAAGGATACAAAATCATCATTCTTAGCAACAAAATCTGTCTCACAGTTAATTTCAATAACAGATATTTTATTTTCATCTCCAGAGGTTGCAATAACACCCTCTTTAGCATCTCTTGACATTTTTTTTGAAGCTTTAGAAATTCCTTTAACTCTTAAGATTTCTACTGCTTTATCTAAATCACCACCAGATTCTTTAACTGCCAAGTTACAATCTTTAAATCCAGCACCAGTTGCTTCACGTAATTGTTTTACTTTTTTTATATCACTCATATTAATTTAGCTTTTCCTTATCTTTTTTTGAAAATTTAGCATCTAACTTCTCTCTATCAATCTCTTGAATAGTTTTTGAAGAAGCTTCTTTTACTTTTGTCTCACCGACATCAGGTTTTTCTTCAGATTTAGATGGAGCTGCTTTTTTTGCATTTTCAATAGTTTCTTTTACTAAATTACAATATAGATCAATCGCTCTTCTAGCATCGTCGTTACCAGGAATTGGATAATCAATACCATCAGGATTAGAATTACTGTCAAGTATAGCACAAATTGGAATACCTAATTTAGATGCTTCAGCAATAGCTAAAGATTCATAATTTGTGTCAATAATAAAAACTAGATCTGGAACTTTTTTCATTTCTGCAATTCCACCTAATGCTCTTTCTAATTTATCTTTTTTAACACTCATCTTTAATAGTTCTTTTTTTGTAAAGCCTCTATTTTCAGCAACAAGATCAGCCTCATATTTTTTCATCTTTTTAATTGATCCTGAGATTGTTCCCCAGTTAGTTAACATTCCACCTAACCACCTGTAGTTTACAAAGTATTGTCCAGTTTCTTTAGCAACTTCAGCTATAGCTTCAGATGCTTGTTTTTTCGTAGATACAAAAAGAATTTTTCCGTTATTTGCTACTGTATTATAAACCTTTTCCAAGGCTACATTTGTTAACTCTAGTGTTTGAGTTAAATCAATAATGTGAATTGAATCTCTTTTTCCAAAAATGTATTTTTTCATCTTTGGGTTCCATCTTAAAGTCTTGTGACCTAAGTGAACGCCTGCTTCTAATAGTTGTTGGATAGTTAGACTTGGTATTTTCATATTTATTCCCGGTTAAGCCACCACAGTAATTTCCATTTAAGGACCGGAGGTATAAAACCACAAACTGTGTGCGTGTTAATTTAATTTAAGAGTTATTTACAAATTATTTATAGAACAAACAAGTCTTTTTTAATGAATAATGGTGGAAATATCATTGTTTCTGAGGATATTGATAGCTTTCCTTTCAATAAGACGCCTATTTTTTAGTTTAAAGCTAATGTCATTGTTTTCATCGTTAATATTTATTGTTACCTCAGTTGTACCCTCTTCATCCACTAAATCAGATATTTTATCGATGTCTTTAATTGATTTGATGTTAAATACAATTTCATTAACAGGTTTATTAAAGAGATCTTTAAGAGATGCTATTTTTTGAACATTTATTCTTTTAGATTTGTTCTCATCTTTGGAAATGGTTTTGATCAAGGTTATGATTAAAGAACTACCCTCAACTAAAACCTCTCTATTTAATTCTAAAATATCAGAAAAAATAAAGAGCTCAAAAACACTAGTTAAATCAGTAAACTTAATAACACCATACGAATTACCTTTTGCAGTTTTTCTTTCAGTGATCTTTAAAAGTGTAGCTGCAATATTTGCATCTTTTATAGTGTCGTCTAGATTAAATTTTGCATAATCAACTATTTTGTAGTCATCAAAAATTTCTTTAAATTGATTTAAAGGATGGTCAGATATAAAGAAGCCAATAGCCTCGAATTCTCTTGATAATCGATCTTCAAACTTCCAATCTTCGATATTAAGAACTATTTCATTATCTTGTTCTTCATCAGAACCAAAAAGATCAATTTGATTTGCTGCTTTATTTTCATAAATATTTTTTGTCTTTAAAATAAAATTTGGAATTGAATTAAATAATGCTTGTCTATTGTTATCTATATTGTCAAAAGCTCCTGCTTTAACTAAACCTTCTAATTGGAGCTTATTAATATCTTTAGGGTTAACTCTATTTAAAAAATCATTTATAGATTTAAAATCACCATTTTCTCTTCTTTCTTTAACAACGTTTGAAATTGCTTCATAACCAACACTTTTAATTCCACCAAGTGCGTAATAAAAATTATTTTCATCAAATTGAAAGTCTGCAAAGCACTTATTAATATCTGGTCGTATAACTTTAATGTTAATTCTTTTAAGTTCTTCGTGAAATTCACCTAATTTATTTTGGTTTGAAATATCCATTGTCATGGATGCAGCAAAAAACTCTTTAGGATAATAAGTTTTTAAAAATGCTGTTTGATAAGAAATTATAGCATAAGCAGCTGCATGACTTTTATTAAACCCATATTCAGCAAATGGTTCAATTTTTAAAAATATACTTGCTGCAACATCTTTGCTAATTCCATTTTTAAGAGCACCAGCAATAAATCCTTGTTTCTGCTTTTCTAGTTCAGCTCTTTTTTTTTTACCCATAGCTCTTCTTAAAATATCAGCCTCACCTGCAGTAAAACCTGAGAGTTTTTGTGCAATTTGCATAACCTGTTCTTGATAAATAATAACCCCATATGTAGGTTTTAAAATATCCTCAAGTAGCGGATGCAAGTAATCAGGCGTTTGTCTTCCATGTTTACAGTCATTGTAAACTGGGATGTTACTCATGGGTCCTGGACGATAAAGAGCCACTAGTGCAATAATATCTTCAATATGGTTAGGTTTCATCTGCAATAATGCTTCACGCATACCAGCGCTCTCAACCTGAAATAATCCAACGGTATTACCAGAAGACAAAAGTTCAAAAACTTTTTGATCATCAAAGTCAATATCTTCAATTTTGAAATCTTTAACTTTTTTGTTAATCAACTTTTGTGTTCTATTAATTACCGTTAAAGTTTTTAATCCTAAAAAATCAAACTTAATTAAACCAGCATTTTCTGCTGAATACATGTCAAATTGTGTAGAAGGTAATAATAAATCTGCTGCAGCATCTTTGTATAAAGGTACAACCTCAGTTAATTTTCTATCTGCAATTACGACACCTGCTGCATGAGTTGCTACATTTCTATTCAAACCTTCTAATTTCAAAGAAAGATCAGTTAATTTTTTAACACGAGGATCTTCATTAACTAATTTTTGAAGTCTTGGTTCGCTATTAATGCATTCAATTAAGCTTTGAGGTCTAGAAGGATCAAAAGGTATCATTTTTGAAATACTATCAACAAAACCATATGGTAAACCTAATACTCTACCAACATCTCTAATAACCATTCTTGCTTTTAATTTTCCAAATGTAATTATATGGGCAACACTATCTTTATATTTTGTAGTTAAATATTTAAAAACAAGATCTCTTTTTTCCTCACAAAAATCTATATCAAAGTCAGGCATTGACACACGGTCAGGATTTAAAAATCTTTCAAATATTAAATTAAATTTAATTGGGTCAACATCAGTAATAGATAAACACCAAGCAACAAGTGAGCCTGCTCCAGATCCTCTACCCGGTCCTACTGGAATGTCATTATTCTTAGCCCATTTAATGTAGTCAGACACAATCAAGAAATAACTAGGATATTTCATTTCAATTATGATCTTTAACTCATGATCTAGTCTGTCTTTATATTTCAAAAATTTATCATCAGCTTCTAAGTTATTTTCTTCAATTCTAAAAACTTTGAGAAATTTTTCTTTCAATCCATCTAATGAGTCTTTTTTAAGTATTTCATCAGCGCTACCTCCTTTTTCAGAACTAATATTTGGAAGTACAGGTTTGGAAAATTGTGGTCTAAAATTACATTTAAATGGCAAATTGAAGTTATTTTCTAAAGCTTCAGGAAGATCTGAAAATAGTTTTGACATTTCTTCATCCGATTTAAAATAATGCTGGTTACTATATTTAATTCTATTTTTTTCATTAACATAACTTTTAGAACCAATACAAGTTAACGCATCATGAGCTTCGTGCATGTCAGGTGTTAAATAATAAACTTCATTAGTAGCAATAATTGGTATTTTAACTTTTAAAGATTGTTCTAAATTAAATTTTTCAAATGCAATTTCATTTTGATCGCCGTGCCTTTGGATTTCTAAATAAAAATTATCATTAAATTTTGATGATAAACTCTTATATAGTTTTGATATTTCGTCTAAACGACCTTTTTCAAATAATTTACCAAATAAACCTTGAATAGTTCCAGAAAGTAAGGACACACCCTCCGTATCAATTAAAAGTTCCTTAATATCTAAATGAGGGTCTGATAAAGCATCATTTTCAAGGTAAGATCTTGAGGAGAGTTCTATGATTTTCTTATATCCGTTTTCGTTAAGAGCTATCAAGGGTAATAGTCCTGTCGTATCTTCAAATCTAAAATAAATTTGAGTGCCAATAATTGGTTGTGTACCAACCTTAGAAATGTTTTCAGCAAACTCCAATGCACCACATAAATTAGATGTGTCTGAAAGACCCAAACAAGGTATTTTTTTTTCTTTACAAAAATCTTTTAAATTATCAATTTTAATAGCTCCTTCACAGATTGAGTACTGTGTGTGAATTTTTAAATGATTAAAATTTTGATTATTTAATTCTGGCATTGATAGTTCTTATATTACCATCAATCATTTCTAATTTGCAATCAGCCATATTTGCAAAAAATCTATTGTGAGTTGCATAGATTATTAATCTATTTTTATTTTTCAAATTATACAAAACATTAAAAACCTCTTTGGCGGTAGTGTGATCTAGACTGCCAGTAGGCTCGTCTGCTAATATAATTTCAGGCTCATTAATGAGTGCTCTAGCCATTGCAATTCTTTGCATTTCACCCCCTGATAATTCTGAAGGAAAATGTGACTCACGTGATGAAAGACCCATTGTTTTTATAATTTTTTTAGCTCGATTGATTGAATTCTTTTTGTCATTTGTTAAAGCTAGGCCAGCTAAATAAACATTTTCTAACGCAGTAAAATCTGGGAGTAAATTATTTTGTTGATAGATAATACCAATTTTACTTGATCTAATTTTGTCATTTTTTGAATTATCGTTAAAGTTTATTGGTGTATTACCAATTAACAATGAACCGTTAGTAGGTTTATCTATCATTGATAAAATATTTAGTAGTGTAGATTTTCCTGATCCAGATGGACCAACTAGTGAATAAATCTTGCCTTTTTTAAAAGAATAATTAATTTTTTTTAAAACATTTATTTTTTTATTTTTAGAAAAAGATTTTGATATGTTTTTTAATGATATCAAATTATTCATACTTAAGTCCTTTAACAGGGTCTAATTTTGAAGCTTTTATTGCTGGAAAAATTGAAACAATAATAGCTGTCTCTTATACACATCTGACGCTGCCGACGAATAGAGAGGTGT
>CALCPL010000085.1 GCA_937897125.1 uncultured Candidatus Pelagibacter sp.
CCTCTCTATTCGTCGGCAGCGTCAGATGTGTATAAGAGACAGATTTTATTCATATTAAATTTTTTACCAAAACAGTTAAAATTCCAACAATCATAAATGTTACTGTTGCAACAATTGATCTTAAAGAAAATCTTCCAATACCACTGATGCTATGACCACTAGTACAGCCACCACCTATTCTTGTACCAGCTCCAACCAATAAACCTGCAACTGCCAATAAATAAAATGAGTTTGAAATTGAAATATTAATTTCCTGTTGACTGAATATTTTATAAACAATAGGTCCAATAATTAATCCAATTAAAAATAAAAAATTATCAAATCTATTATCTTTTGAAGTTAAAAAATTACTGGCAATTCCACTTATCCCAATTAGTCGACCATTAAATACAAAAAAAATAACTACTGCTAAACCAATTAAGGAGCCACCTAGAAATGCAGAGATTGGAGTAAAGTTAACTATATTCATTTAACTTTGTAACACTGGAAAAGCTGGGTTTATATTTAAAAAAAGCTTTTGATATTCCATTTTCGTGCATCTATTTTCAATATATTCAATATTATTACTCTCTACTAATTCTTTAGCATCAATGCTTTTAATTCCAAGTTGTAACCAAAGAACTTTAGCTCCAATTTTTACACTCTCTTCTGCGTACTTATTAGCTTCTGCAGATGGTCTAAACACATCCACGATATCAATGGGAGTTTTAATATCTTCAAGTTTTTCAAAAACCTCTTCTCCTAAAATCTTTTGACCTTTTGCACTTGGATTAACTGGAATAACTTTAAAGCCGTACTTTTGCATGTACTTCATGACTATCGTTGATGGCTTTTTATCATCCTTACTAACACCCACCATCGCTATTGTTTTATACTTTGAAAGAATTTCTTTTATTTTATCGTTCACTACTTATGTTTCCACTTAGGTTTTCTCTTTTCTAAAAATGCAGAAATCCCTTCTTTAGCATCCATTGCCATCATATTTTTAGTCATCATTTTACTTGTGTAGGCGTAAGCTTTTCTTAATGGCATTTCTAACTGATTATAAAAAGTTTGCTTTCCAATTTTAATTGTAAGACTTGATTTTGAAGCAATAGTTTTTGCAACTTTTAGTACTTCATTGTTTAATTTTGATTTAGAAAAATGGTTATTAATTAGTCCAATTTCTTTTGCGTAATTTGCTTTAATAGGATCTCCCGTTAACAGCATATACATCATTCTTTTTCTATTAACCTTTCTACTAACAGCAACCATCGGTGTACTACAAAATAATCCTATATTTACACCTGGTGTTGCAAAAATTGCATCATTAGTGCTGTAAGCAAGATCACAACTTGCAACTAACTGGCAACCTGCTGCAAATGCTGCTCCATGAACTTTTGCAATAACTGGCTTTTTTCCTTCAACTATTTGAAGCATTAACTTTGAGCAAAGATTGAAAAGTTTTTGATATTTTTCTCTTTTCTTTAATCCACTTACTTCTTTTAAATTATGACCCGCACTAAAACCTTTTCCAGACCCTTCAATAATTATTACCTTAATATTTTTGTCTTCATCTAATTTTTTAAAAGCTTTAATTAAATCTTCTAAATTTTTAAATGAAAGTGCGTTATATGTTTTTGGCTCATTAATGATGATTGAAGCAATATCTTTATTTAAAAGTTTGACTTTAATATTACTTAAGTTTGCCATCTTCTCTCATTTTAGCTCTGATTTTTGTTGCTGAGATTTTTTGAATTTCCTCTGATAAAACAACTTCTTCTATTTTATAACCAACTCCTCTTCCGTAACAAATATTAGTAATATTAGGAACCATCATTACTTTAAATCTTCCTTCAAATTCTGGATTTAACTTTTCTTCAATATTTTTTTTAACTGTGTCAAAATCAAATGGGTTATCATCAACACCTTGAACATCTCTTATTTGAATACAAACTTGACCCGTTTTTTTAATTATTTCTTGAAATAAAGCATAGTGACCATCATGAAATGGTTGCCATCTGCCAAGCATTTGTGCTGTTGGTTTTTTATTATCCCATTCGTAAGCCATTATTTTATCTCCTTTACTATTATTGGTGCCCAATGTTTAGCATCTTGAGTTGTAACCTGACAATCAAATTTTTCAGGCTTTACAAACATTTTATTAGTATCATCAAAACGTCCCTCTTTTATTGTATTTACCCAAACAATATAATCTGCTGGAAACAAGCTTCTTGCTTCCCGCGTTGGGCAAACAAAGTCTGCTACAACATAATTTCCATCATCTTTTAATTTTTTTGCAAAATCTGCCATTCTACTTGCTTGTCTTGTTCTGCCTTCTTCTGAAAAATCCCAATCATTAGCTTCTTTTCTAACTTCATCAGCATTAAGTCTTTTAGCATTTAGTGATGGAGCAAGTTCATTTGCTAATGTTGTTTTGCCAGATCCTGGAAGACCCATAATTAATATTATTTTCATTTTAAACTAAGTTTGTTGCAACCCATTTATGAAATTCATGTGTAGGGTTATCCATTATTGGTGAAAAATTTCCACCGTTATATGCTGGTGAATTTCTACCTTCCTGCATGCCCTCTATGGCTTTTATATCTTCTGACATAACTTCTTTCCAAAATTCTGCATTTTTTTTTCTCATCTCAGTAAACTCAGTTCCATTCGCACTATCATCACCTACATAATACATCATTAAATGTTCTTTAGTTTCACTAATAGACTTAGGTTCTAACCAAAAAACATAAAAATGATCTATATGAAGACCAATCATTACGTTTGGAAATAAAGCAATATATTCAGCCTTTTTGGATAAGTCCTTAGGCCAATTCGGAAAATTATTAAAACTTTGATTTCCTTTAACGGGTTGGTCGTATTTATTTGTACCTTGACCAGCAAATCTATTTGGTAAACCTTGAATGTGATAATGGTCACTAATATTTGAAACTTTATTTAATTCAGGATGAATCCAAGGCAAATGATAACTTTCACAGTAATTTTCTATTGCAAACTTCCAATTACATTTAACATCAAGACTGAAATACCCATGATCTTTTGAGTGTTTAAGTAATTTTTGATCTTCCTTAGATATAAATTTTGACCATCTTTCTTCAAGTGGCTTGATATATTCGTCAAACTCTAATTCATTACCATTTATATTGATAAATATTATGTCCATCCAAACTTTGGTTCTAACTTCCTTCAAATTACTTGATGATTTATCGAATTTTTCTGTCTCATGAACATTCAGACCTCCTATATGGGGTGTCGCTACCAACTTTCCATCAAAATCGTAGGACCAGGAGTGATATGGACATCTTAAGACATTTTTTAAAGCACAAGGCTTATCTAAAAGCTTGAAGCCTCTATGGCTGCAAACATTATGAAATACTCTTATTTTTTTCTCTTTATCTCTTAGAATAATAAGAGGAATACCTAGTAAATTATAAGGTTGAGCATCTCCTATATTTGGCACAGAACTTCCAACGCCAATTACTGTCCATTTATCCTTGAAAATCCTCTCTCTTTCAATTCTTAGATAGTCAGAGCTAGTGTAGCACTCGTTTGGTAATCCATGAGCTTTCTCGATGGGGTTCCCAACCACTCTAATTTTATCCAAATCCAAGATCTTTGAAAGTTCAAGATTTTTAAGATTTTCAGACATTAAAAAAAATTATCACCAGCACAATTTTTGGCAACAATTATTTTTATCCACAAGATGAATTTCTTTGACAGCATTTACAAAAAAGATAATCATCGGGAAAAATGAATTTTTCACTTGAGGTTGGACCTCAAACAGATCTTGATACATTGCCTCCAGTTAAGGATGTTTATGTAACCATGCTTCCAGGAGGAGATTATAAAGAGACAGCTGACCAGTCAGCTGAATTAGTTAAAAAAGGATTTAATCCAGTTCCACATTTTCCAGCAAGATCAATTACCGATGATGCTCAACTTAAAGATTACATTTCAAGATGTAAAGATGTGGGTGCTAAACAAGCTTTAGTTATTGGAGGAAGTAGAGAGCCAGTTGGAAAATTTGATAGTTCAATTCAAATTTTAGAAACAGGATTTTTTGATGGAATTAAAATAGGAATAGCAGGACATCCAGAGGGAAGTCAGGATATTTCTGATAAAGAATTAGAAAAGGCTATGATAGATAAAAAACCTTACGCCGACTATATAGTGACCCAGTGGTTATTAGAGAGTCAACCTATCGTAGATTTCATTTCTAAGCAGTCAGTACCAGTGCATGTAGGAATTACTGGGCCAATGAAAATAACTAGCTTGATTAAATTTGCTAATATTGTCGGGGCGAAAAATTCTATAAATTTTCTTAAGTCTAATTTTAGTAAGGCATTAGATTTATTGAAACCTAAAGACCCTAATGAATTAATTGGGAAAGTGAAAGAGTTTACTGGCAACTTCCACATTTATACATTCGGCGGCTTGAAGGAAACTAACAAGTGGTTGAAGGAGAACGGTTATGTCTAATGAATTTGACTATACTAAACTAAATCATGTGACTTCAGTTGATCAATCAGATCGTGAAGTACCATATAACTTAAGACAAAGTGGACCTACAAAAGTTGAAATGTTAATTTCAACAAGAGTAAGAAAATCTCCATACTGGCATCTATCAATGGAAGCTGGTTGTTGGAGAGCAACTGTTTACAATCGTATTTATCACCCAAGAGGTTATGTAAAACCTGAAGATGGTGGAGCTATGGTTGAATATGAAGCAATTAAAAATCACGTTACAATGTGGAACGTTGCTGTTGAAAGACAAATTAGAGTTAAAGGTCCTGATGCAGAAAAGTTTACTGACTACGTTATAACTAGAGATGCAACTAAAATCTCACCTATGAGAGCAAGATATGTAATTTTATGTAATGCTTATGGTGGAGTTTTAAATGATCCTATTCTTCTTAGAATTTCAAAAGATGAATTTTGGTTCTCACTATCAGACTCTGATATTGGAATGTATCTTCAAGGTGTTAACGCTGATGGAAGATTTGATTGTACAATTGAAGAAATTGACGTTTGCCCAGTGCAAATTCAAGGTCCTAAATCAAAAGCTTTAATGAAAGACCTTTGTGGAGATCAAGTTGATTTTGACAATATGCCTTTCTACGGTTTAGCTGAAGTTAAAGTTGGCGGCAGAAGTTGTGTGATTTCACAATCTGGTTTCTCAGGTGAAGCTGGATATGAAATCTACTTAAGAGAAGCAACTAAATATGCTGATGATATGTGGAATGCTGTTCTTGCTGCAGGTAAAAAACATAGCCTAATGGTTATCGCTCCTGCTCACCACAGAAGAATTCAAGCTGGAATTCTTTCTTGGGGACAAGACATGGATCAACAACACAATCCTTTCCAGTGTAACCTTGGTTACCAAGTATCACTATCTGGTAAAGGTGAGTGGAATAAAAAAGCTGACTATGTTGGTAAAGCTGCACTAGAGAAAATGGGCGCAGAGCTTAAGGATGGAAAAAAACCTTACAAACTTCAGTTAGTAGGTCTTGAGTTGGGTGGAAAACCAATTGAAGAATATGCTCCTGACTTTTGGTTAGTGTCACCTGAGAGTGGTGGAGATCCTGTAGGATTTATCACATCACCTTGGTATCACCCTGAAAAAGGTCAAAATATAGCAATGGGATATGTACCATTTGAGGGAACATTAAATGCTAATGGTTTCCCAAAAGGTAAAGTTGGAACTAAGTACAAAGTTCACTTACCTGCTAAATATTCTGACACACCAGGAACACCTGTTGATGCTGTGGTAGTGGATATTCCATTTACAGAATCTTATAACGCAAACACAAGAGAAGTCGTTAAAGGTTAAATTAATTATTTGGGGGAGATTAATTCTCCCCCACTAATAATGACAAAATCATTCCTAATCGTAGTTTGCATAATAATAGTAATTGCTTTAATACTCTTTCCACTATTTGTTTCTTACAAAGCACAGAAGAATAGAAAAAAATAAATAATGTTTGGTCAATTTTTAAATATAATTGTTAGGTCTATTAAATTAGATAAAACTCTCTACAAAGATAATAAGAACTTTGGTGAAGCTGCAATATATTTTGCAGGACTTATCATGATATTAGACGGCTTAGCTGGGGCTGTTGCTGCAAATACTGTTATTAAAACTGCTGTTGCAATGTCTGGTTTAACTGCCATTCTTACTTGGTTTGTATGGGGACTATTTATTTATGTGATCGGTGTAAAATTATTTCCAGATAAAGACACTAAAGTTTCATTTAAAAAAGTTTTAACAGCTGTAGGGTTTGCTCATGCACCAGGGCTTTTAAGATTTTTTGCTGTAACACCAGATTTAATGATCCCAATAATATTTCTAACTCAGTTTTGGATATTTGCAGGATTAATCATTTCAACAAAACAAGTTTTAAACCTAAAGTCTAATTTTAAATC
This sequence comes from uncultured Candidatus Pelagibacter sp., assembly GCA_937897125.1. Next base: position 6,427 of record CALCPL010000085.1, read on the forward strand.
ATTTGGAATAGTCTTTTTAGCTTTTTTAATAATTGCTTTTCTTTCAATATCGTTTGTAATGAGCAAAATGAATGCTCTACCCGTTAGCAATATTAGTTAAATCGGAAATATAGTTTTTGAAAGTTTACAAGAATTGCAGGTTTTAAATCCTGTTAAAATTAAATTTTGAGAAACACTTGGGTCTTCTTTTTTGCACTCCTCACAAAAATTATCTAATTGAAGAACCTCTTCATCATTATTAGTTTGATCATCAAAGTCTTTAGTCCTGTCTCTTATACACATCTGACGCTGCCGACGAATAGAGAGGTGTAGA
>CALCPL010000086.1 GCA_937897125.1 uncultured Candidatus Pelagibacter sp.
CCGCATCAAAAAGAGTTCCATACGTCCCATCATTTATATAAAGTTTTTGTTTTTTCCTAAGATTTACTCTTACAATTGTTGAACCGCTTTCTGCAACCAATGCTCTTCCAGGTTCACACAATATTTCAGGAAGTTTTTCCAACTTTAAATTTAATAAACCTTTTTTTATTTCTTCAAAATAACTATCTAAAGATTGAGGTACAAGATCAGGATATATAGCAGGAAAACCACCTCCAATATTAATATAATCAGGAATAATTTTTGTTTTTCTTATTATATTTCCAATATCTGCAATTCCTTTTGCATAAGAAATAGGATGCATGCATTGAGATCCCACGTGAAAGCTTAGTCCTACTTTTTTTGAATATTGTTTTGTTAACCTTAACAAACCAATTGCCTCAGATGTTAAGGCTCCAAATTTTTTAGATAGATCTATTTCAGCATGCTCATTTGAAACAGCCACTCTTACAAATAACTCAAGGTCTTTTGCTTGATTAGTTGTCTCAATAATCTTTATTAATTCATCTTTAGTATCCAAAGAAAAAGCTTTAATATTATAGTTAAAGTAGGCCTCTTTAATACTTTCTCTACTTTTTACAGTATGCATATATGAACATTTTGCATTAGGGGCAATTGCTCTTATATCTTTAATTTCTTGAATAGAGGCAACATCAAAGTTTTCAATTCCACTTTCCACTATTGTTTTTAAAACTTCAGGATGTGAGTTAGTTTTTACCGCATACAATACTTTACCAGGAAATTTATTTCTAAAATAAGTAGAAGCTGATTGTATTGATTTTTTTCTAATACAATAAATAGGCTTTTCCGGTTTTAGTTGATTTACAAGCTCATCAACTGTTTTAAATTTTTGCATTTCATATGTCCCCAAAAAAAATTTAATAAAAAAAAGTTTTTAAATACTTAAAAACTTTCATATAAATCATGCAATTAAGGCAATACCTAATTAATGTAAAGTAAATAATAGGTGTTGAAATTATCAGATAAGGCACCATATTAATAATATGGCTGAACTAGCAAACTTAAAAAAATTAAGTGATTTTGATAATAAATCCTTATTAATTGTTGATGACGACAATCCTTTTAGAGATAGACTCGCAAGAGCGATGGAGAAAAAGGGATTTGAAGTTTTTCAAGCTGAGGGTGTACAAAAAGGAATACTATCTGTTAAAGAAAAAAAACCAGCGTTTGCAGTTGTTGACCTAAGACTTGCTGATGGAAATGGACTTGAAGTAGTAAAACAAATTCAAATTTCTAATCCAAGCAGTAGAATTATAATGTTAACAGGATATGGAAATATTCCAACGGCTGTAGCTGCGATCAAAGAAGGTGCAATTGATTACCTTGCAAAGCCAGCAGATGCAGATGATGTTGAAAAAGCATTACTAGCCGATCCAGAGAAAAAAGCTGAACCACCAGAAAACCCTATGTCGGCTGATAGAGTTAAGTGGGAACACATTCATAGAGTTTTTGAATTATGTAATAGAAATGTATCTGAAACTGCTAGAAGACTTAAAATGCACAGAAGAACATTGCAAAGGATTTTATCTAAAAGATCCCCTAGATAAATTTTCTAAATTTAATAATCTTTTTAGCCAATATAGTTAACAAGCAAATTTTGAATAATTCAGCTAATAAAAATGGTGTAACACCCAATTGAAGAATTGGTTTATCCCATCCAATTAAAACTCCTAACCAAATAGCTCCAAATACATAGATTACAGAAACAGAAAATATTAATTTTCCAAAAATTATAAAAATATTTTTATTAAGATTTAAATAGCCTGCAAAAAAAGAAGCAAATAAAAATCCAATTAAATATCCCATTGTTGGACCAGTAAAATAAACTATTCCAATACCTTTTTCTGGTGAGTTAGAAAATACAGGCATACCTAGAATACCCTCTAGAAGATAAACAGCTACAGATGCCAGGCCAATTTTATATCCAAAAGCAATTCCCAAAAAAAGAACTACAAAAGTTTGCATTGTCATAGGTACAGGATAAAATGGTATTTTTAATTTAGCTGAAATAGTTAAAGCCATTGTTCCTATAAAAATTAGAATAAATGTTTTTAATACTTTTTGAATTGAATTAGTTTTTAATAGATCCATATCTACAAATTACTATTTATTAATGTGATAATCTAGTTTTTTATTAGTCTTAAAAAAACATCCTCTAAATCACCATCATCGGTTGAAATATCTATAATTTTTACGTTATTTTTCTTAATTAAATTAATTAATTCTTCCATATTAATTTTACTTTTTTCATAAGAAACACAAACCTCATTATCTAAGTGTGAGATTATTTTTAATGATTCTAGATCATCATCATTAATATTAATCTTTATGTCAGTTTTAAAGGTTACTTTTTTGGTTTGAATTCTGTCTAATAAATTTTTAGTGCTGTCTAGAGCAACAATATTTCCTTTATTTAATATAGCTATTCTTCCACACATTTCCTCAGCTTCTTCAAGATAATGGGTTGTTAGAATGATAGTAACACCAAGTTCATTGAGTAATTTTACATTTTTCCATAAATTTTGTCTTAACTCCACATCAACACCAGCCGTAGGTTCGTCCAAAATAACTATTGGTGGCTGATGAACTAAAGCTTTAGCCATTAGTAATCTTCTTTTCATTCCACCAGATAAACTTCTAGCATAGCTGTTAGCTTGTTTTTCTAGGGATACCAATTTTAGAATCGTATCTGTAATTCTATCTTTTTCTTTAATTCCATAGAGACCAGCCTGTAATTCTAATAATTTTCTTGGACTAAAAAATGGATCAAGATTTACTTCTTGAGGAACTATTCCAACCGAAGCTCTAACTTGTCTTGGGTTCTTATCTAAGTCAAAACCCCAGACATTTACTTGTCCGGCTGTTTTTACCACTGTTCCAGCTAAAATATTTATAAATGTTGTTTTTCCAGCACCATTAGGACCAAGAAGACCAAAAATTTCTCCTTCTTTCACGTCCAAGTTTAAATCATTTAATGCAAGGTTATCTTCAGCCTGTTTACTTGAATAAATTTTTTTTAAATTTTTAACAGAAAGTATATTTTTTTGCTCCATGCGTGTTAATACATTTATAGTATTTAAAATAATTAAGATAATATTATTTAATGGATAAAATAAAAAAAACAGATCATTTTTATTTAATAGATGGTTCGGGTTATATTTTTAGAGCTTATTACGCATTGCCACCGCTAACTAGAAAAAGTGACGGCCTACCTGTTGGTGCGGTTAGTGGATTTTGCAGTATGTTATTTAAACTATTAGAAGATTCAAAATCAAATGAAAATCTTCAAAAACCTACGCACTTTGCAGTAATATTTGATGCAGCTAGAAAAACTTTTAGAAATGAAATCTATTCAGACTACAAAGCTAATAGATCAGAAGCACCAGATGATTTAGCACCACAGTTTGAATATATAAGAAAGTCTGTAGTTGCTTTTAATTTACCATCTGTAGATCTTCCAAATTATGAAGCAGATGATTTAATAGCTACTTATGCAGAGCAAATTTTAGCAAAAGGTGCGAAGGTAACAATAGTCTCTTCAGATAAAGACTTAATGCAATTGTATAGAAAAGACGTTCGTATATTCGATCCAATGAAAAATAAATTTATAACATCTGAAGATATAATAACCAAATTTGGAGTGGGTCCAGAAAAAGTTATAGATGTTCAGTCCTTAGCTGGAGACAGTAGTGATAATGTTCCAGGAGTTCCAGGTATAGGCGTTAAGACTGCAGCAGAACTGATTAACAAGTATGGAACTTTAGAAAAATTATTAGATAACGCTCAAGAAATAAAACAAAATAAACGAAGAGAAACACTTATAGAAAATAAAGATAAAGCGATAATTAGTAAAAAATTAGTAACACTAATGAAGGATGCTCCAGTTGAAAGAAAGATAGAAGAATTTCATCTAAAGGAGATTGATAAAGATAAGCTATATAAATTTTTAAGAGAAATGGAGTTTAATAGACTTCTTAGCTCTGTCATTTCTGCATATGGAGAACCTGAGCTAGGAGAAATTGCAAGTGAGAGAAAACCTGAAAAAAAACAGCAAAACGTAAATAAAAAAAACTATCATTTAATTACAAATGAAAAAGAAATAGATGAGTGGATTAACGAAGCAGAAGAAGCTGGAGAACTAGCAATTGATACCGAAACTAGCTCACTAGACGCACATCAAGCTGATTTAGTAGGAATTTCATTAAGCACAAAAATTGGTAAGGCTTGCTACATTCCAATTGGTCATAAGTTTAAAGGATGTTTAAAAAAAGAAGCTGTAATTAAAAAACTAAAACCACTTTTGGAAGACGAGAGCGTAAAAAAGATTGGCCAAAATATTAAGTTTGATTTTATTGTTTTGTTTAAACAGGGGATTAATATGAATTCAATGGAAGATACAATGTTGATGTCTTATGTATTGGATGCTGGAAAAAATAGACATAACATGGATACCTTGTCTGAGATTCATCTACAGCATAAAACAATTTCATTTAAAGAAATTGTTGGCACAGGTAAGAAAGAAATAAATTTTAGTGATGTAGAGCTAGATAAGGCAATGGAGTATGCTGCTGAAGATGCTGATATTACTTATAGATTATACAAAATATTTAGTAAAAATTTAAAATTAGAAAAATTAACTAATATTTATGAGATCTTTGAAAAACCTTTAATTAAAATATTAGCATTTATGGAAATTGAAGGAATAAAAGTTGATAATAAATTTTTAAAGGTTTTGTCTGAAAAATTTGAGAAAAAGATTAATAAACTAGAAAAAGAAGTTTTTAAAATTTCAAAAAAAGAATTTAATATTGCCTCACCAAAACAATTAGGTGAAATTATTTACAATGATTTAAAGATTGCCGTACTTAAAAAAACTAGAAAAGGAAGTTTTGCTACAAACGCAGGTGTATTAGAAGACTTAGCATTTAAAGGACATGAATTTCCTAAATTAATTCTTGACTGGAGACAGGTATCTAAACTTAAAAATACTTATTCAGATGCTTTACCTGAACATATTAATCCAACCACTAAACGAGTTCATACTTCATTTTTATTGGCAGCAACAACAACAGGAAGGCTAGCTTCCAGTGATCCAAATCTACAAAATATTCCTATTAAATCAGATGATGGTAAAGATATAAGAAAAGCTTTTATAGCAGAAAAAGGGTTCACATTAATATCTGCAGATTATAATCAGATTGAAATGAGAATTTTAGCAGACTTGGCAGAAGTCAAAGAACTGAAAAAAGCGTTTAGCAACGATGAAGACATTCACTCTCTTACAGCAAGCCAAGTATTTAATGTTGATATAAAAAAAGTGGACCAAGACATGAGAAGGAAGGCCAAGGCTATTAATTTTGGAATAATTTATGGTATTTCACAATATGGGCTCGCAAAGCAAATCAACGTTTCAAATCATGAAGCAGATGAATTTTTAAATGCTTATTTCTTAAAATTTCCTGAAATAAAAATTTATATGGATAATACAATTAAGTTTTGTAGAAAAAGTGGCTATGTAAATAATATTTTTGGTCGAAGATCTCATTTTAATGGAATTAATGATAAAAATTTCAATGTAAGAAATTTTCAAGAAAGAGCAGCTATCAATGCTCCCATTCAAGGGTCAGCATCTGAAATCATGCGACTTGCAATGATTAGACTTAATAAAAAATTTGAAAGCATCAAAAATAATAAATCAAAAATATTATTACAAATTCATGATGAGCTAATTTTTGAGGTTCCGGTAAAAGAGGTTAAAAATATAACTGAAATAATCAAGGATGAAATGACAAGTGTTACAGAAAGTGATTTACACACTTTTTCAACACCATTGACGGTAGATGTGAATACAGGGGACAATTGGGGAATACTTCATTAATTTATCTCCATTGCCTAAATTAGAACAATTTAGTATTTTTAAAGTAGATTATGCAAACACAAACAATAGCTCTTATTGATGACGATAGAAATATACTCACAAGTATAAGCATAGCCCTTGAAAAAGAGGGCTTTAAAGTTCAAACGTACATTGATGGAGAAAGTGCTTTAATTGGGTTAACTAGAAATCCACCAGATCTTGCTGTTATAGATATAAAGATGCCAAAAATGGATGGCGAAGAACTTTTAAAAAAGTTAAGAAAAAAAACTTCCTTACCTGTAATTTTTTTAACTTCAAAAGATGATGAGATAGACGAACTGTTAGGCTTAAAGTTGGGTGCAGATGATTTTATAAAAAAGTCAGGAGGTTTTTCCATTAAAGTTTTAATAGAAAGAATAAGGGTTCAACTTAGAAAAAAAGATATTAACAATAATCTTGAAGACACAAAAAATATTATTTCACATGGGAAGCTAAAACTTGACCCCTCACAACTTGAATGTGAATGGGATAGCAAGCAATTACCAGATAAACTTACCACTACAGAATTTTTAATAGTTAAAGAATTAGCAAAGAGACCAGGAATAATAAAAGAAAGAGCTCAGCTTATGGATATTGCTTATCGAGAAGATACGGATATTGAAGATAGAACTATTGATAGTCACGTTAAAAGAATTAGAAAAAAATTTAAAAAAGTTGACCCTGATTTTACAGCTATAGAAACAAGATATGGCAGTGGATACAGATGGAACGTTGGCTAATGTTCAACAATTTTCTAAAAAGTTTATCTATATTAAAAAAATTTTTATTTATTAATTTAGTTATTTTTTTAATTATAGGGTTTTTAACGGCTCTTTACATTAGCAATGCAAAACCTAATTTAATAAAAAACAAAACATCCAAGCATATTCAGATAATTAACAATACAATTGAGCATATTTTAAGATTAAATATAAAATTTGAAGAAGAGGATATTAGAAGATTTTTATTTTCAACAAGATTTTTATTTCAAAATCTAGACAGAGTTATCTTATTTGATAATCAATTTAATTTAGTAGGTGATACTGATACGCTAGATTTAGATCCAAGATCTTTTTCTAGCAGGTTAGATATAGTTGAGTTAGAAATTTTAGATAAAGAAGAAAGCAAAAAAACTGTAGAAACAAAAAATTTAAATAAAGAAAAAACTGTTTCACTTAAAGATGTTCTTACTAATTATTCGTGGTCAAAAGATTATGGAAAACCCTTTACCTTTACTCAGGAAGGCTATGATCAGTTTTTATTAACAACAGTTAAAAGCATAACATTGAATGGAGTTAATATTGGATACCTAGTAATCACTGAAAATGCCAATGATGTTAAATCTGCTATTGATGAAAGAAAAACATTTATTCTAAGAACAGCAATATTTATAATTATAGTAATATTTATATTCTCTTTTGTTTTAAATAGATATTTTCTTAAGCCTATAAAGAACTTAGTAGCGTATACAAAAATTATAAAAGAAAAGAGTAAAAAAAAAACAAATATTAATGAACTTAAAAGTAGAAATGATGAGTTAGGAACTTTGTCAAATTCGTTAGATGATATGACAAGTGAACTTCAAAAAAGAATTTCACATGCAGAAAATTTTTCAACTGACCTTGTTCATGAGATAAGAAACCCCCTAACATCATTAAAAAGTGCTTCAGAAATATTGAATGAGACTGATGATCAATCTCAAAGAAGTAAATTAATTAATATTCTGAATCACGATGTTCAAAGAATTGAAAGATTGATCACTGATTATTCTCAAATATTAAAAGATGAGGTTGCATTAAGTAAAGAAAAAATGAAAAAAATTAATCTCAAGTTAATTGCAAGGTCTGTAGTAGATGATTTTAATAATATTTATGAAGCAAAAAGAGGGATTAAAATAATGTTAAATGATCAAGATGATCAAGAAGAATATTTTATCAATGGAATAGAAAATAGAATTGAACAAATTATTGCAAATTTATTAGATAATTCAATTTCATTTAGTGAGGATAATAAAGAAATTTTAGTTGAAATTTACAAAGGAGATAAAGATAAAATTATTTTAAAAGTTATTGATGAAGGTAAAGGGTTTAAGGAGACAGATACAAAAAAAATATTTAATAGATTCTATAGTAATAGACCAGATACTTTTGGTGAACACTCTGGTTTAGGTTTAAATATAGTAAAAAACCTTGTTGATCTTCATGGTGCTACTATTAATGCATCAAACAACGTAACACAAGAAGGTGCAAATGTTGAGATTGTCTTCCCTAAAGTCTAATCATAAGTTGATTAATTAAATTTTTATTATATAAAACTGAGCAATGGATGATTTTAAAGTTAAAGATATATCTCTAGCAGACTTTGGAAGAAAAGAAATTTCAATAGCCGAAAGTGAAATGCCTGGTCTAATGACATTAAGAGAAGAATATTCAGGAAAAGTACCTTTAAAAGGAGCAAGAATATTAGGATGTCTTCATATGACAATCCAAACAGCAGTTTTAATCGAAACTTTAGTAGAGCTTGGAGCAGAAGTTAGATGGTCTTCTTGTAATATTTTTTCAACGCAGGATCATGCTGCTGCAGCAATAGCTAAAGCAGGAATACCAGTTTTTGCTTGGAAAGGTGAAACTGAAGAGGAAGCTGTATGGTGTATAAGACAAACAATAGAAGGTAAAAAAGACTGGAAAGCAAATATGCTATTAGATGATGGTGGTGATTTAACTGCAATGATGCATAGCGATTACAAAGATTTATTAAAGGAAGTAAAAGGTGTTTCAGAAGAAACAACAACTGGAATTAAAGCATTAAATAAAATGGAAAAAGATGGGTCATTAATGATTCCAGCAATTAATGTTAACGATTCAGTTACAAAATCAAAATTTGATAACCTGTATGGTTGTAGAGAAAGTTTAGTAGATGGAATTAGAAGAGCCACAGATGTTATGATGTCTGGTAAAGTTGCAATTGTTGCAGGCTTTGGTGATGTTGGAAAGGGTAGTGCTGCATCTTTAAGACAAAGTGGTGCAAGAGTTATGGTTACAGAAGCGGATCCAATTTGTGCACTTCAAGCAGCAATGGAAGGCTATGAGGTAGTTTTAATGGATGAAGCAATAAGTAAAGCAGATATTGTTGTTACAGCTACAGGTAATATAGACATTGTTACTGCAGATCATATGAGAAATATGAAAGATAGAGCAATACTTTGTAATATTGGTCACTTTGATAATGAGATTCAAGTAGAAGCCTTAAAAAATTATAAATGGACAGAAGTAAAACCAGAAGTTGACGAAATAGAATTAGTTGATGGAAAGAGAATTATTCTTTTAGCCAAAGGTAGATTGGTGAATTTAGGTTGTGCAACTGGACATCCAAGTTTTGTAATGAGTGCATCATTTACAAACCAAGTAATGGCACAAATTGAGCTTTGGGATAATCATAAAAATTATGAAAATAAAGTTTATGTGTTACCAAAATCATTAGATGAAAAAGTAGCCATGCTTCACTTAAAAAAAGTAGGAGCAAAACTTACAAAATTATCAAAAGACCAAGCTGACTATATAAGTGTTGAAACAGAAGGTCCATTCAAGCCAGATGCTTATCGCTACTAATAGCGAAAAAATAGATATCTCCTTAGAAGATAAAACATCTGAGCTAGCTAAAAATTTTTCAAGAACACTGCATAAAGGAGATGTAGCTTATTTTCATGGAGAAATAGGTGTAGGAAAAACAACATTTATAAGACACCTAATTAATAATCTTCAACAATTAAACAAAATAAATTTAACTGAAGTTACTAGCCCAACATTTAATTTGGTAAATGAATATGATGTTGGAAATTTTATAATACAGCATTATGATTTGTACAGGTTAACTGACTATAGTGAGATAAAAAACATTGGTTTATTTGAAAATAGGGAAGAAATTGTGACATTAGTAGAATGGCCCGAGAAAATAAAAAAAACTATTGATAACAAAATTGATTTATTTTTTGAATATAATGATGATTTAAATAAAAGATATTTAACAATTAAGGGAGTTAAAAATAAAAAATAGATGTTGCAAACTAATAATAAATTAAAAAAAATTAAAGGTGATGCATCATTTAGATCTTTTTATAGAAAGTCATCATCAAACAAAAAATCAATCATAGTTTTTGCTTCTAAGGAAAAAGAGAAAAACTTGTTAATATATGATGCAATAAATAGTCTTCTAATTAAAAATAAAGTTTTAGCACCAACACTTTACACCGAAAATTATAAAAAAAATTATATAGAAATTGAAGATTTTGGAGACGATTCAGTTTTTGGTCTATTAAAAAAAAATAAAGACAAACGAGAAACTCTCTATAAAAAATCTATTGATTTACTTGGTGTGATTCAAAAAATTAAAAAAAATAGATCTAAAAACTTTAAAGGAAAAACTTATAAAATTCCAATTTACGATAATGGTAAATTATTCAATGAGGCAAATTTATTTTGTGAATGGTATGCAAAAAAATTTGTAAAAAAAAATCAATTAACCAAGTTTAAAATTGATATAAAAAAACAAATTAAATTTTTATCAACACACCTTCAATCAAAAGAAAAAGTTTTTGTTCATAGGGATTTTCATGTGTCAAATTTAATGAAGTTTAAAAGTAAAATAGGAGTTATCGACTCACAGGATGCTTTAATTGGAAACAGGGCTTATGATTTAGCTTCCTTAATTGATGATGTTAGATTTAAAACAGATGAAATATTTAAAGATAAAATTTATCGTTATTATCTAAAATTAAATAAAAAAAGAGTTAATGAGGCTACTTTATTAAGTGATTTTGAAATATTATCCATTCTAAGAAATATGAAAATCATTGGAATATTTACAAGATTAGCCATGCGAGATAAAAAAAAACAATATTTGAAATTAATTCCTTATGCTTGGAAATTAATTGAATTAAGAATTTCTAATAATATGAAATTTTCTGAGCTCAAAAGCTTACTAGACCTTAATTTTTCAAAAAAAATAAGAAATCAGAAATGAAGATTAAAACTGCATTAATTTTATGTGCTGGATATGGTAAGCGCTTAAACCCAATAACACTGACAACTCCGAAACCTTTACTAAAGATAAATCAAATAACTTTATTAGAAAATTGTATTAATTTAATACATTCTTTAGGAATTAATAAAATTTTAATCAACACATTTTATCTTAGTGAAAAAATTGAACAATTTCTTAAAGATAAGAAATTTAATTTAGAAATTAAGATAGTTAATGATGGCTCAAATATTTTAGATACAGGTGGTGGAATTTTAAATTTGGTAAATTCATCTAATGAAACAGATTTTATTACATTTAATCCAGACACTGTATGGAATGAAAATTATAAGAAATACATTAAAGATATGGAAAAGTTTTATTTTTTAAACAAAGTTAAAAATATACTTTTATTAGCTAATGAAAACTTGAGTTTTGATAAAAATTTGAAGGGTGATTTCAATCTTAAAAAAAATATAATAAAAAAAGATGAGCTTAATCGTTTAATTTATACAGGGTGCCAGATCCTGAATAAGAGTTTATTCGACTCATATGAGGTAGGCAATTTTTCAATTTCAAATATTTGGAATAAATTAATTGATAAAGATGAGCTATATGGTTTTGAGAGTTTAGAAGACTTTAGACATTTAACAGATCTTAATATCTATAACCAATTATTAAAAAGCTAATAAGTCCTTAGCTCTATCTTGATCTAGGTAAGAGCATTCTTTAATATTTTGTTTTGAATCTAAACTTATTAAAAGTGGATTACCTGTTGGTATTTCGAGTAATGTTATCTTTTGATTATCT
>CALCPL010000087.1 GCA_937897125.1 uncultured Candidatus Pelagibacter sp.
CCTGGATAAATTTTAGTTCCAGGACCGTTAGCAACATCCATTACATTCTTAGCAATAGAAGCTCTATCAGCTGATCCACCTGCTTGCATCGCAAGAACGATTAAAGCTGCTGCATCATAAGATTCACCAGTATAAGGTCCAGACGAGTCGATACCGGCTGCTTTAGCAACAGACGCAAAAGTACCTGCTGTTTTTTCATTCATTGAACCAGGCATTGAACCAAAAGATTTATTTAAATCTTTTCCAAAAGCATCAGTTAACGAGTCACCAATCATACCATCAGATAAAATAAATTTATCAAATGCACCAGAGTCTAAAGAACCTTGAATAATTCCTTTTCCACCTTGGTCTAGGTAACCAATTACTGCTACTGCATCACCACCTGCTGAAGCTAAAGTAGCTACTTCAGATGAGTAATCAGCTTTTCCATCTTCATGAGCAGATACAATTGTTACTTTAATACCATGAGCTTTTACAGCTGCTGCATAAACATCAGCTAAACCTTTTCCATAGTCATTGTTAGTGTAAGTAATTGCTACACTTTTGATTCTTCTGTCTTTAGTAATATCAGCTAAAATCTGACCACCTCTAGCATCAGATGGGGCTGTTCTAAAAAAGAAACCCTTATCATCTAAAGCTGTAAGTCCTGGCGAAGTTGCTGATGGTGAAATCATTACTACACCATTTGGTACAGCAACATTAGATGCGATAGCACCAGTTACACCTGAACAGTCAGCACCCATAATTGCTGCAACACCTTGTGCAATAACACCTTCTGCTGCTGCTGTTGCTGCTGCTGAATCAACACAAGTTGAGTCTGCTCTTACTACTGAAATTGTTTCTCCACCTAATAGTGAACCTGAATCAGAAGCTTCTTTAAATGCAAGCTCTGCAGATGCAGCCATAGCTGGTGTTAGAGATTCAATAGGACCAGTAAATCCTAGGATGATTCCCATCTTAACTTCTGCGAATGTATTCGTTGTAAAAGTAGAAACGAATATAAATGCAGCAATAAATAGTTTTTTCATTATTTTCCTCTTTGATTGTTAACAATTTGTAAAAATCAAATTAAAGACTATTTAAATGAATTTTCAATAGGAGAATTATCTAATTTTTTGAAGCTGATAGACTGAAATAATCACAATAGCCCCACCAATAGCACTTAATATCGTTGGAATTTCTCCAAAAATTAAGAAAGTTAGAATTAAACCAAATATTGGAAATAGAGAATAGAAGGGCATAACTTTATTAACTGAATAAAATTTATAGAGATAAAATAAAGAAGTATGAGCAATAACGGAGACAGTTACTCCATTATGAAGCAAAAGAAACCACGTGTTTATATCAATATCTTTTAAATGATTAATTGTATTTCCTTCAGTAAAAATTGAAAATATTAAGATGGTAATAAAGCCTGTAAGTCCCATGATCATATTTGAAAACTTTACATCAACTTCTTTGATGTACCTTGATAACACATTTGCAATCCCATAAAAAAAAGCAGAAATACCACATAAAAAAAGTGCATAAATTTCTCCTTTTAAATTTGGGTCATAACCAATTAGAAAAATTCCAAAAAAAGAAATAAGTATTAGTATCCACTGTTTCGTACTAACTTTTTCACCAAGAAAAATTGAGCTTACAAGAATAGCAAAGGGTATTGCTAGTTGAGCTCCAATAATAATAGGAGCAACTAAAGTTGCTTTACCTAATGATAAATTTAAAAAAAATATAACTCCAAAGCCCATAGTTAATGAAAAACCTATTAAAGGAAAAAAATATTTTTTATCTGGGATTTTAAATTTACAAAATGGAATGAGAAAAATAAAAAGTATAAACATTCTTAAGGATCCTGCTAACATGGGTGGTAAGGATGTATTTAAAGCAAGCTTGTTTACTGGATATGAACTTCCAAAAATAAACATAATAAATAAAACTAAAAAATAATGTCGTGTAGTCAAAAAATTAACCCATTGTGAATGGATCTGTCATCGGCTTTTCCGAAGAATTATACCATGTTGTCTTTATTCTTGTATATTCTTTGATAGATTCAATTCCAGCTTCTTTACCGTAGCCACTATCTTTAATTCCTCCAAAGGGAGCCATGGGTGAAATTAATCTATATGTATTTACAAATACTATTCCAGCTCTCACTGCCTTTGAAACTCTCATACTTCTCCCAAGGTTTGATGAATAAACCCCAGAAGATAATCCATATTTATTATCATTCATTAATTTAATAGCCTCTTCTTCTGTATCAAATTTCATAACAGATAATACTGGACCAAATAATTCATTTTCAGCAGTAGGTAGGTTATGATTTTTACATTCAATTATTGTAGCTGGAAAATAATAGCCTTTATTAGATATATTTGATCTTTTTCCTCCACATCTAATTTTTCCACCTTGTTCAATGGTAGCTTTAATATTTCTTTCAATATTTTCTAATTGTTTGAAACTATTTAAAGGACCCATTTGAGTATCTTTATCCATCGGGGCGCCTAGTTTTATCTTTTCAGCTTTTGTGACTAACTTATCTAAAAATTCATCATAAATTTTTGATTGAATATAAAGTCTTGATCCAGCAATGCAGCTTTGACCACTTGCACCAAAGATGCCAGCAGTAATTCCATTAAGTGCATTCTCTTGTTCAGCATCATTAAATACTACAACAGGACTTTTTCCACCTAGTTCTAAGCTTACTTGTGATAAATTTTCAGCTGAATTTTTTACGATATGTTTGGCAGTTTCTGGACCACCTGTGAATGCAATTCTCTCCACAAGGTTATGTGTAGTTAGAGCTTTACCACAAGGTTCACCTAAACCAGTGATTATGTTAACCACTCCTTTTGGTATTCCTGATTTTTCAACTAATTTTGCAAATTCCAATAAAGTTACAGGTGCAAGTTCGGATGCTTTTATTACAACAGTATTTCCCATGGCTAATGCGGGGGCAAGTTTAACAGCTGTTAATAACATTTGGGAGTTCCATGGAATGATTGCAGCAACCACACCAATAGGTATTCGAGTAGTTGTTACTTGCATGTCTGGTTTGTCAATTGGTACGACTGTTCCTTCAACTTTATCAGCAAGACCTGCAAAGTAATCATAGTATTCAGCAATATAATTAGCTTGTGTTTTAGTTTCTCTAAAAATTTTTCCTGTATCAATAGTTTCTATAGTTCCAAGATGTTCAGCATTCTCTCTCAGTAAGTTTGCTAGAGACCTTAAATATTTAGCTCTATCTCTTGGATGTAAATTAGACCAGGAGTTATCAAAAGCTTTTTGTGCAGCCTTAACTGCTTTATCTACATCTTTTGCATCTGCTTCAGGTACAGTTGCCCAAACTTCATTATTCTCTGGGTTTAAAGTTTCAATAGTTTTACCAGACTCAGACTCAACCCATTGACCGTCTATGTACATTTTAAAGTTTTGAATTTTTGTCATTTAATTATTAATAAAATTTTTAAGATTTATATTAACATCATCTGCGCACTCTATACTACAAAGATGTTTTCCATTTTTTATCTCGATAAAACTTGAATTTGTTAAATCATTGGATAAGGATTTTGACATTTGAACTGTGGAACCTGTATCATTTGATCCTGTCATAATAAGCTGTCTCTTATACACATCTGACGCTGCCGAC
>CALCPL010000088.1 GCA_937897125.1 uncultured Candidatus Pelagibacter sp.
CTACACCTCTCTATTCGTCGGCAGCGTCAGATGTGTATAAGAGACAGATGTAATATTTATACCAGCCCTCATATTCAAAAGATTAATGAAAGATTTGTCTTTAACAATAAGCCTTTAACAGATGATGAATTGGCCAATCTTTTTTCTGAAATAGAAGAAGCTAATAATCAAACACAAATTACTTTCTTTGAAATTTTAACTGTTGCTTATCTTCATTATGCAAAGAAATACCCTGAAAACATTAACTTAATTGAGTCAGGTCTATTTCATAGATTTGATGCGACCAATATTTTAAAGAAAAACTTAGCTAGCATTGTAACAGCTATTGGTCTTGATCACTTAGACTGGCTTCCAAAAGAAGAGCAAACAGTTGACAAAATAATATTTGAAAAAACATCCACTTTATTAAACTCTAAAATCATTGTTGCAAAACAAAGCTCAAATGAAATTAGCAAAAGTATTGAAGATACAATTAAAGATAATTCTTCTAAAAAAATAATCTTTAATAAAAATTATAATTTTACATTAAAAGAAAATGATTTTTTTTATTTTGAAGATGAATTTGGTGCTCTTAAACTTCCAAAACCTAATTTACCTGGAGAATTTCAATTAGAAAATGTCTCTACTGCAATTGCAACTGCTAGACAATTAACAGATTATAAAATAACTGATGAACATATTAAGAGTGGTATTACTAAAATAGAAAGTATCGCACGGCTTCAAGAGTTAAAATCTGGAAAATTAAAAGATTTAACTACTAATAACTTGTTATTTGTAGATGGGTCTCATAACCCACTTGGTGCAAAGGTATTAAATGAATATCTTCAAAGTCTAAATTGTAACAAACATATTATTTTAGGAATGATGGCTAACAAAGACCACAATGAATATATGAGTTACTTTAAAGATATTAAATCATTAACAACAATTGATATTCCCAATCAACCCAATGCTATTAGGGGAAGTGAACTTAAAGAGAAAATTAAAAATTTTGAAAATATTAATTACAAAAATTCTGTTGAACAAGCAATTAACTCAATTGATCTTCAAGAAAATGATATTATTTTAATTACAGGGTCTTTGTATCTTGCGGGAGAAGTTTTAAACTTAAACTAGATATTCTTATCTAGAAATTCTTTCATTTGGCTCTCGGCAACTCCACCAACTTTTCTGTCTACTTCAACACCTTTTTTGTAAACAATAACAGTTGGTACACCTCTTACACCAGCAGCTGAACCAGTGTTAATTCCACCATTTTCAATGTCAGCATAATAAAAGCTAGCTTTATCTTTGTAGCTATCTGAAAACTTATCCATGATGGGTTTAAGACTCTTACATGGAGCACACCATTCTGCAGAAAATTGAACTACAGAGATATCTTCATTCTTAATTTTTGTTTCAAATTCTTCGTCTTTAAAATCTATAAGCATGCTTCTTATATAAATTTTTATTTTATTTATTCAATATGTAAAAAGGGATTTTTTTAGTTAATTAACAAAGGTCAATTATGCCTGCTCGTATTTTTTCTGAATACCTTCAACAAACTCATTAATTTCGTCTAAAAACTTGAGCTTTTTCTCATCTTTTTCGTTGGTATATCTATCTCTTAAATTATCACACTCAAAATAAAATTCTTTGCATGTCCACCATTTTTCTTTTTCATCACTTAATATTCTTTCAGCTATTCCACGTTTAATAGTCTTAAACATATCAGCAGGCAGTGTATCTGGTGATTCTTGATAAATTATCTTTTTTCCAAAGCTTACCATTCTCTCATCTTCAAATTTATCTAATAATATTAATTTATCTTTCCAAGAAGCTGCATGCCATTTTGGAAATAAAGCTGTGTCTTTTTGAGGAGTAAATTTTTTATAAATTGTCTCTTCTGCTAATAAATCAACTTGTGAATCAAATTGAGCTTTTTCTTCAGCAGTTTCTCGTAATGCCGTTAAAACATTTTGAGAAAATTTCTCATTACTATTTACTAATTTTGCACGCTCTTTAATTAAATCAGGATCAAGTTTGCTATATGGTTCAACTTGTAATCCATAACTTGCATCTAAAATTATAGGAGCTTTGTTTGATCGTATAGTTCTTAGAAACTTTAATTTTTTAATAGCACTTTTAAGTTCAGAAATTGACATATCAAATAATGGGATCGGATC
This sequence comes from uncultured Candidatus Pelagibacter sp., assembly GCA_937897125.1. The sequence goes on from CALCPL010000088.1 coordinate 2,166, forward strand.
AATTTTAAGATCAAAAGCTTGGCCCCATTGATAGATTGGGTGAATACAATGTTTTGGGTGAAGTGGTGCAACTACAAATCTATAATTTTTACCAAAATGATATTCAGCTAAAGTAAACATTTTCTCTGTTTTAAATATTGTCTCAGTATCACTCTTGTTTGCTGTTCTTAAAAATGTATCCCAAGTTTGAGGTTGATTTTTTTTAATTAAACCTAAAACCTTAACTGTTAACTCTGCATCAAATAAAGCTGAGTGAGCTCCACTAGATTCAAATCCATTCATTCTAGCTAAGGACTCTAGTTTCATGACCGCATTACCTTTTGCATTTATTTCTGTTTTTACAACACTTTCATCAACTGCATGAGCACCTCTTGCAATGTTTAAACCATCATGTCTTTTGTTGGGAGTTGCATTTGTAATATATGGATATCTAATTCCTCTAAAGAATTCGTTTCTTATCATCTCATCATCAAAGCCAATGTTTGACCAACCCATGAACAATGCTGGGCTCCATTTTTTAAATGTTGCTTCTAATTGAGATAACATTTGGTAGTGACTTAAATTTCCTTTAGTTAATAAATCAACACTAGTTTTGTTAACTATTAAAGCCATTGCTTGAGGAACTTCTCCTTCTGGCAATCTACATCTAAAATTAAAACGATCTAATTCTTTAAAATTTGGATCAACTAAAATGCCACCTACTTCAATAATACTTCCCCATGAAGTATTGGCGCTACTAGATTCAATGTCCCATATTGCTAAATTCATATTAGTTGGTATTCCTTTGGTGATAGTACTGTTCGACTTTTTCTAAAAACTTATTTTGATATTCTTCTAGTTTAACACCTTGAATTCTAAAATCTTGAAATAAATTATCAACCGTACATAACAGGACAATTCCTTGGGTGATATTAGAGTTATAAACAACGTTATGAGCTAATGAATAAGCCCCTAATTGAAGATAATAGTCCTCAATCCACTCTTCTTTTTTCGGTTTGTTGGACTGTTTAAAATCAATGATAGTTTCTTGTCCCTCATACACTCCACAAGCATCACACGTTCCAGCATATTTTCCTGGATAGTACAATGTGGCTTCAGTTCCCCAAATCTCTGACAATTTATTTTTAATTCCTTGTTCAATAATTTCGTCTGCCATTTTTTTAGATTTATTTTCTTCTTCTAATAATTCTAAATTTAATTGACCTAATAGATATTTTTCTAAATGAGAGTGCATTGATGTGCCTCTACTTGAAGCATCATTTTTAATTCTATTTGCTTCAGCAGCTCCCACTCTTGCTTTCCAATTTGCAAGAGATGCTTTTTTTTCTTCACTTTGTGTTGCTTGTAATATGGAAGTTACTGATGGAAGTTTTTGTTGATTTACAGCATACATTCTTGAGCCACTCACCATTGATCTCATGGATTTTGGATAAGTAAATTTATTATTCCACTGCATATAGTTTGTTATAAGCGGTATTGAGGGAAAAAAGAAATTAATTTTTTGCTTGTTTTGAATGGTCAACAAATTTTTCTACGTTTTCTGTTTGAACAGCTTTATCAACTTGTTCAGGATCTTTAATATTTTCTAGGCTTCTGCTGATTGATCTTGCATCTGTTCCAAACTTATCAACAACAATCATTGCTTCTTCTAATTTTTTTCTAAGAGAAACTATATTATCAAAGTGTTTTCCAAATCTTGAACTAATTGTTTTTAAATGATCATAGATCTCTGTTGCACCCTTTTGAACTTTTAAAGATTGAAAGCCCATGTGCAAAGATTGTAAATAAGCTGAAAGGGTATTAGGACCACAGATTACAATTTTATATTTTTTCATTAATTCTTGAGTTAATAATTCTTTAGTAGTTGGATCTTGGTATTCAGTTAATTCTTTATACAAACTTTCAGTTGGTGCATAAACTATTGCAAAATCTGTAGTTTTTGGTGGAACAATATATTTTTCATTAACACTTTTAGCTTTAGCTTTAAATGCAGCAGCTAATTTTGCTCTTGCATCTGCAACAGCTTTTTTATCATCCGCGTCATAGCCATCAGTAATTGCTTTAAATTTTTCTACTGGAAAATGTGAGTCTACAGGCACCATTACATCACCCTGAAGTTTGATTGCAAATTCTACATTTTCACCTGTATCTTCTTTCATCTTAACGTTAGTCATGAATTGAGAGGCAGGTAATAAGTCTTTGATTAGAGCATCTAATGAAAACTCTGCAAGAGTTCCATATTTTTTAACTCCAGCTAAAATTTTTGTTATACCTTCTTGGCTTTTATTTAATAATTCGACCTGACTATTAAAGTTACCAACTTTTTCATCAACTTTTGTTAAGGCCTCTGTCATATCTTTAGTCACCCCAGTTGATAGGTTGTTAAATGAAGTCGACATTGAACCAAGTGAAGTATTAATAGTAGTATTTAAGGTATCTTTTAATGAAGTAATTTCTGTCTTTAAATTAGCCATCTCTTCAGCTTCTTTATTTTCGCTCTCATCTTTTGGCTTAGATCTTAAGTTTAGATAAAGGATTGCTAAAGCAACTCCTAGCAATAAGACTAATACTGTTAATAAAACTATGTCCATGATTCTAGGAGATATTTTATAGTAAAAATTTGATTTATATATGTAATTATTTAAAACTGTCTCTATGGAATTAATCTTAATACTAAAAATACTACTTATTATTGGGGCTATTGTTGCAGCTTATGCAGTACTTAGAAACCTTGATATTATTAGGATTATTTTAATTTACGTAAAAGATACTTTACTTAGAAAGTAGCTTAACTAATTTTTTAACCAGACTATTCTTTAGAGAAGATTTTGAAGCCATCATACAGGCCTCTGACTTTAAAATTTCACCATCTTTGAGAATTCTAAGGTTATTCGCTCTTAGAGTTTCACCAGATGAAGTAATGTCAGTTATAATTTCAGATGACCCAGTAAAAGGGTAAGCTTCAGTTGCACCTAAACTACTAACTAACTTAAATTGAGTAACTCCTTTTGAAAACAAAAACTCTCTTGTTAAATTGGGATATTTTGTTGCTACTCTTAATCTTTTTTTCTTTTTATCTTTAAATTCAAAAGCAATTTCTTCTAAATCAGCAACTGTTTGAACATCAATCCAAGGGTCCGGGATAGCAACAACCAATGTTGCTTTACCAAATCCATAATTCTTAACAACACTTATCTTCTTTTGAATATTAACTTCACTCTCTTTTAATAAATCATATCCAGAAAAGCCAAGATCTAAAGAGCCATCTCCAAGTCTTTCAACTATCTCTCTTGCATGAAGATATAATACTTTAACATTCTTTAAGTTTTTAATAGATCCTAATAAATCTCTCTCACCTCTTTCTGAGACTAAATTTAATTTATTTTTTTTAAATATCTTTAAAATATCTTTTCTAAGACGACCTTTGCTTGGAATTCCAATATTAATAATATTTTTTGTCATTAGTAGTTTAAATTTAAAGCAGCTCCTACTGCTGGAACTTGTTTTTTAGATCCAAGGTCTGAAATTAGTTTGTCGTATCGTCCACCATTAATGACGTTAATATTTTTTGATTTAGATTTAATATCAATTTTAAATACCATACCTGTATAATATTCTAATTGACGCCCAAAAGACGCTGAGAACTCTACATTTAATTTTTGAATTTTGTTTAATGAGGTTGGGAAATATTTTTGATCCACAACTAAATTAATTTTATTTTTTTTAAAAAAGATATTAAGTTTTTCAGCTGCTTGTCCTATTGGACAATTAATTTTTAAAAACTCTTTAATAATTTTTGAAACGTTTTTACCTCTACTGGCTCTTCTTGGATCTTTAATCTTATTATCAAATCTCTTTAAGATTTCCTCAATTGATCGTCCAGCAACTACTGTTTGCTGATTATCTTTTAACATTTTTTGATATCTCTTTTTATCAACTTCAACAATTGTTGGGTCTACATCAGAGTTTGTCTCTAATCTTTTTAATAAATCATTGAAGTATTCTTCTCTCCAAAAGTGTCTTGAAAGCCTTAACTTCCATCTTTTTGGAATATCTAGTTTTGAAATTAATAAATTGAAAATCTCAACGTTACCAATCTTTAAAGTTCCTGATGAATATTGTAAATTAGATAGAGATTTTAAGGCTGTATTAATAATTTCCTTATCATCTTTTTTTTCATCTTTAGAGCCAATGATCTCAAAGCCAACTTGGTCTCTAATAATAGAATCTTTTTTGTTATTTGATTTTCTATAAGCCTGACCGCTATAAAATATTTTCTCTTTTCCTTTAAGATTATTTTCTAAATATCTCAAGCAAGATGCAATAGTTAGATCTGGTCTTAGACAAAGCTCACTACCATTTTGATCAGTAAATGAAAAAATAAACTTTCTAAAATTCTCTCCAGATCGTTGAACAATATGATTAGCTTCAATTACTGAAGGTAAATCAATATATTTAAACCCTTTAGATTTAACCGACCTAAGGATTTTTTCAGATAAATTTTTTGATTTCATCAATTAAGTTTTCTTTTGGGAACGTTACTTGATTGTTTTCACCTTTAACTCCTAAAAGGTTTTTTAAAGTAATCGTATTATCTTTAAATTCATTTTCACCACAAATAACAGCTACTGGGCATTGTTTTTTATTCGCATACGTTAACTGTTTGCCTAGATTTTTCTTACTGTCTAAAAATATTTCAGAGTTAATATTATTGTCTCTTAAAACTTTTAAAATCTCATAATAATTTTTTAAATACTTTTCATCCATTACACAAATAATGGCAGGTTTTTTCTCATCAACTTCAATTTGATCAAGTTGCATCATTGCAAATAATAATCGGTCAACACCAATACTCATTCCAGTTCCAGGAATATCAACTCCCTTAAATCTTGAAATTAATTTATTATATTGTCCACCTGAACAAATACTTCCTATATCAACTTCTTTACCTTTATTGTTTGTTGTCTTAAAATTTAAATTTGTTTCAACACAAAATCCGTCATAATAAGCAAGCCCTCTAACAATTGTAAAGTTTGTCTTTATTTGATCTAAATAATCTCCATAACTTGCTATTTCCAACAAGTCTTCTAATTCTTTAATTCCTTCTTGGGATAAAGGGTTTTTTAAATTTTCTTTTAATTCTTTTAAATCTTTTACTTTTAAGAAGTTGATTATTTGTGAAGCTTGATCATCAGTTAAGTCAGCACCTTTTGTAACTGCTCCACTTACATCTACTCTTTCTTTTTTTAATAAATCTTCAACTCCTCTTAAACCAAAGCCAGGCTTATCCAGTTTATCTATTGCTCTCATAACCTTTATCTTTTTGTCTTCAGATATTTTAAGGTCTTCAATTAAACCTTGAACAATTTTTCTATTACTAATGTTAACAACGAACTGATCTTTTTTTAAACCACAGGCAAGAAGTGTACTTGCAATTAAATTACAAAGTTCAGCATTTGCTTGGGCTGGGTTAACGTTACCAACTATATCAGCATCACATTGTAAAAAGCTTCTATAACGAGCATTACCTGCTTTTTCGTTTCTCCAGACATCACCCATTTGATATCTTTTATAAGGTAAGGGTAATTCTTGATTGTTTTGAGCAACAAATCTAGCTAACGGACTTGATAAATCATATCTAAGAGTAATATTTTTTTCACCATCTTTAAATGAGAATACATCAGACATAGAATTGCTATCATCATCTGCAAGAAATGATCCGATATTTTCTGAAATTTCAAATGAAGGAGTTTCAAGAGCAGCAAAACCAAATTTTATAAAATTAGTTTCAATAATATTAATTAACTTTTTCTTGAGAATTAATTTCTTGCCCCATCGGTCTTCAAATCCTGAGGGTAACCCAGGAATTAGTTTATTTTCTTTATTCATTTTTTTTGGTACCCGCGCTTGGAATCGAACCAAATCCTATAGTTCCACAAACTATCGTACTAACCGTTATACTACGCAGGCATTCCTTGTTTTTATATTATTTTTGTGTGGATTTAAAATTATATTATAAATAAATAGCCTAAAGGCTATGGAAACAAAGTCTATGAGTACTTCTTGAAGTCTCTCTGTATGTAATATTTATAATCATGAGCAGTCTTTTAGACAATTAAGAATAATTTTCAACACCTAAATATAAAAAGACGTTGATCTTATTTTTAAATTTTTAAGAGAGGTGGTGGTGGCCCCAACTGGACTCGAACCAGTGACACACGGATTTTCAATCCGATGCTCTACCAACTGAGCTACAGGGCCCCATATTAACCTCTAAAAGTGATACGACCTTTGGTCAAATCGTAAGGTGTCATTTCGACTTGAACCTTATCACCTTGAAGTACTCGAATTCTGTTCTTACGTAATTTGCCTGCAGCATGAGCTGTAACAATATGGCCGTTTTCTAATTTAACTCTGAACATTGCATTCGGTAATAAATCCTCAACAATTCCTGAGAACGACAGCATTTCTTGTTTTGACAAATTTATTTTCTCCTAATTCTTTTTTCTACCGACTTAGCGTGTCCCGCTAAACCCTCGTAGTTTGCAAGTGTTATAACTGATGGACCAAGGGTTTCAATCCCTTTTTTTGATAGGTTTATATATGAAATTCTTTTATAAAATTCATTAACACTAACTCCACTTGAATATCTTGCTGAAGAATTAGTTGGTAATACATGGTTAGAGCCAACATTATAATCTGTCATTGCCATTACAGCATATTTTCCTAAACAGATAGATCCTGCATTTTTAATCTTCCCCACTACTTTTTTATAATTCTTAGTATTAAGTTCTAAGTGCTCAGGGGCAATTTTATTTACTGTATTAATAATTTTTTGGTCAGACTGCATATGAATTATAATTCCATTATTAAATAGACTATTTTTTGCAATTGCAGCTCTGGGTAGTTCTTTTAATTGATTAATAATTTCATCATTAACTTTTTTAATAATTGATTTATCTTTTGAAATTAAAATACATTGAGCAAGATTATCGTGTTCTGCTTGACCTATTAGATCACTTGCTATCCATTCAGGATTTGAAAATTTATCACAAACAATTGTTACTTCAGAGGGGCCTGCAATCATTCCTTCAATTCCAACATCTCCAAAAACTTCTTTTTTTGCTGCAGCCACGTAAGAATTTCCAGGGCCTACAATTTTATCAACTTTTTTAATTTTCTTAGTGCCATATGCAACAGCTGCAATAGCAGATGGTCCTCCAATTGAATAAATCTCTTTAATTTTACATTTCTTTGCAGCATATAATACAGCAGGATTTTGTTTACCTTTTTGACCTGGATTAACCATAACTAGTCTTTTCACCCCAGCAACAATTGCAGGTATTGCATTCATTAAAACACTAGAAGGGTATGAGGCTGTTGAGCCAGGCACATAAATTGCAACCGATTCAATAGGTACGTATTTATACTCTAATTTATTTTTTAGTTTATCCGTATAAGAAATATTTTTGAATTTTTGTAACGAGTGGAATTTATAAATTCTATCATAAGCAAGATCGATTGCTTTTTTAACCTTTGGATCTAAAGATTGAATAGTTTTATTTATTTGTTTTATACTTGGTGCAATAACGCTATTTTTATTAAATCTCTTTTCATACTTTAAGATGGCTTTATCACCATTTTTCTTAACATCTTTAATAATTTTAATAACTGAAACTGAATTAAGTTGAACTTTATTTTTTCGTTTAGACAGTAATGTGTCTAAAGTTTTATCAAAGTTTTTATTTTTACTATCTAATATCTTAATCATTAATCAGCTTTGTTTTGGTCGTCTAAGGTTACTTCAATTATTTCTGTTGATAATGTAATGTATGCGTTGTTTGTAAACATTAAGTTTATCTCATAGTTGTCATTATTCTTTAAATAATCCATACCAATTAACTCTAATTTTTCCTCAGGGTCGTTTTGTTTAATGTTTTTAGATTTAACTTTATCTACAAATTCGAATTTGCAAATACTGGTAACTTTTTTATCTTTCTCATCTGTTTCTACTTTAGATCTATTTAATGATAATAAAAAAACCTTGTTTGACTGAAGATATTTAATTTCATCAACTTTAACTTCAGCTCCAGAGCAACATGCTGAGATCACTTGTAGTCCCTCATTGTCTGTAGCTATAATTTTTGATAAATATTTTTTATTCATTAGTTAATTCTCTTAATTTTAGCCCCTACTTTTTTTAATTTCTTCTCTATATCTTCATAACCTCTATCAAGATGATATATCCTATTAATTACCGATTTTCCTTTAGCTGCAAGTGCTGCAAGAATTAAAGATACAGAAGCTCTTAAATCTGTGGCCATTAATTCTGCTGCTTCAAATTTGATATTTCCTTCTATGGTTGCTTTATTTCCATTAATAGAAATCTTAGCTCCCATTCTATTTAACTCCGCAACGTGCATAAATCTATTTTCAAATATTTCTTCTTTAATATGAGATTTTTTATTAGCCTTACACAATAATACCATCATTTGTGCCTGTAAATCTGTTGGAAACCCTGGATAAGGGGATGTTTTAATATTTATGCTTTTAATCTTTTTACTTCCCTGAATAAGTATTTCATTTTTTCTTAAAATAATTTTTGATCCTACTTTTTTTAAGATATTAATTTCTGTACTTATTATCTTAGGATCAATTCCAGTAATCTTCAAATTTCCCTCCGTTAATGCTGCGGCTATTAAATAAGTTCCAGCCTCTATTCTGTCTGGCATTACTGAATAATTTAATTCTTTAAGGTTGTTCACTCCTTCAATCCTAACCGTTCTCTTTGCAGTCCACTTAATATTACAGCCCATATTAATTAAAAAATTAACTAGATCTTTAATTTCGGGTTCAATGGCACAATTTGATAAGGTTGTTTTTCCTTTAGCTAAACATGAGGCTATAATTAAATTTTCTGTAGCACCAACTGAAACTTTAGGAAATTTTATATTCGCTCCTATTAATCCTTTGGGTGCATTAGCGTGAACATATCCCTGAATAATTTTATATTTAACTCCAAGTTTTGATAGAGCTTGCAAATGAATATCGACAGGTCTTGTTCCTATCGCACAACCGCCAGGTAATGAAACTTTTGCTTTACCAAATTTAGCAAGCAATGGTCCTAAAACTAATATTCCTGCCCTCATAGTTTTAACCAAACTATAAGCTGCAAAAGTTTTTGTTTGCTTGGTATTTTTGATAATTAATTCTTTTTTATTATCATCAATAACTGAACCTAATGACTTTAATAAAAGTATCATTGTTTCTATATCTTTTACTCTTGGAAGGTTTGCTAAAGATATTTTTTTATTTGATAGTAATGTTGCAGCTAGAATAGGAAGAGATGCATTCTTAGATCCTGAAATTCTAATGTGTCCCTTGAGCTTTGCTGCTCCAAAGACTTCCAATTTTTTCATGATTATACTTTTGGTAAAGTTACTCCAGTTTGACCCATGTATTTTCCTTTACGGTCAGCGTATGAAGTTTCGGGAGACTGATCTCCTTTTAGAAATAAAAATTGAGCAACACCTTCATTTGCATAAATTTTTGCTGGTAGTGGTGTGGTATTAGAAAACTCAAGAGTAACTGTTCCAAAGAATTCAGATTCGATTGGAGTTACGTTCACTATAATCCCTGTTCTTGCATATGTACTCTTACCAACAACAATACACATAATATCTCTTGGTATTTTAAAGACCTCGATAGTAGTTCCAAGAGCAAAGGAATTAGGAGGAATGATAATATATTCAGAGCTTTTTTTAGTTACAAAATTATCTGAACTAAACTCCTTAGGGTCAACGATAGAAGAATTAACATTATGAAATATCTTAAATTCATCTCCTACTCTTGCATCATAGCCAAATGAACTAAGTCCATAAGAAATTTTACCATCTCTTACTTGCTTATCTATAAAAGGAGAAATCATTGACTGCTCAACTGCTAACTTCCTTATAGATTTATCGGAAAGTACTGACACTGTCTCTTATACACATCTCCGAGCCCACGAGACAAGAGGCAATCTCGT
>CALCPL010000089.1 GCA_937897125.1 uncultured Candidatus Pelagibacter sp.
CATGCAATGACATTAGAGGCTCAACTTTTAGCAAGAGCTTGTGGTAAAACTAATATTCACTCTTTAGAGCCTGAAGATTTAGCTGCTCTAACAATGGAGTCATCTGCATTAGCTAAAGTTCCGTTAACTGGAACTAACTTCACTGTTGGTGTTGATAACTATCACAAAATATAAGAGGTAAATATGGTTAAGAAAAAAACAAAAACAAAAGTAAAAAAAGAAAATCTAGGTGGAAAATCTAAAGAGACTGCTAGAGAAAAAATGATTGGGCAACATATCGGTTATAGATATGACGTTAACCTATTACCTGATTATAAGAAGATGACTCCATTCTTAAAAAAATATGTAGAAGCTATGGGATGGGATGATCTTAACTGGTTAGAAGATATTCATATGGGTTATGAAGAGGATAGACCTGCTGTATTTTGTAGAAATGCAAATGGTTGGGTTACAATTCCAAAATCAATCAAATTACCAAACAACCAACAAGACAGAGATATGATTGCAAGAGAGCTTTTAGTTAAGTTTCAAATGTCTAAAAAGCACCCTCTTGTTGATTTGAAAAAAGCTTACCTTAAGTTTTAGTCCGTCAATCAAAGGTTGATTATTTTTTTAAATATACCGTCATTGCTTATCTATTTAAGCACTGTATAGTTTGTCACACCTATTAAAATCTCGTAAGCTTTCCTAAATTAACAAGGAGAGAGAGATTATGGATGATCAATTAGGCGCTCTTACAGTTATATTTACAGAATTTTACTACTGGGTAACAGTAGTATTAATGTTCCTGATTCACGTCGGGTTTTGTATGTATGAAGTTGGAGCCTCACGATATAAACATCACCAACATACTTTAATGAAAAATACCATGGTAATACCATTAGTAACGGTAACCTGGTTTTTCTTTGGTTGGTGGATTTACTGGGCATTCCCAACAGGACCGGGAATAGCACCTTCAATAATGAATGAGAGTTCAGCATTAATTACTGACGAAAGTACTTTTAGTGCGAAATGGTATGTAGCAAATACTGAATTTATGGCTGTCAACTTAGGTGACCGTATAAGTGGAGTATTCTGGGCTGCATTCTTACTATTTTCATGGACAGCTGCTTCAATTGTTTCTGGAGCAATCATTGAAAGAATTACAACTTTTGCATTTGGTATTTTAGCAATTGCAATTGGTTCGTGCTTCTGGGTAATTGATGCTGCTTGGGGATGGCACTTTGATGGATGGATGCTTAAAATTTTAGGATATCATGACGCTTACGCATCAGGAGTAATTCACGCAATTGCGGGTGGATTTGCTTTAGGTGTTCTAATCGTTTTAGGACCTAGAATTGGAAAGTTCTCATCAAGTGGTGAACCAAGAAATATAGGACCAAGAAACCCATGGCTAGTTACAGTTGGATTATTTTTAATCTATACTGGTTTCTGGGGATTTTATGCGGCATGTAATATACCGATATTTGATCTTGGACCTGAGTATGGAATGGAAGGTGTAACGTACTGGACAGCAACAAACATATATGTAACCCCAACCACACTGAGTGGAATAACCTATAACTTCTTGATGTCATTATCAGGTGGATTATTGGCTGGATACGTGGTCGCTAAAGGTGATCCATTCTGGACTTACTCAAGTGGACTAGCTGGGATCATCTGTGCATCTGCAGGTAATGATTTGTATCACCCGATACAAGCAATGCTTATTGGTGCGATCGGTGTTGTTATAGCATACAAAATGCATTACTGGGTTGAACGTAAGTTCAAAATTGATGATGCAGTTGGTGCAGTAGCAGTACATGGTTATGCAGGAGTTGTTGGTCTTATAATTTGTGGATTTGTTTTAAATGGCTATCCTTCATCTGGATACAGTGTTGGAGCTATGTGGGACGGATCAACTTATGCATCAATCAATCCACTGGGACAATTCCTTGGAGCAATTATAATGTTCGGAGTTCTTGGAATGCTACCAGGCTACGTTATTGCTAGAATACTAAGCGCTTTTGGTAAATTAAGAATACCGCGTGAAGTTGAAATAGCAGGACTAGACTATGAAATAATGGAGGACGATAGAGAAGCTGAAAAAGCGGTCGCCTCTTCAACTAGGTAAAGGAGAAAAATATGGCTACAGTTACAAACTGGATAGATCATTTAAGTGCAAAAGAGGTTGTCGGAGCAGTTTATCCGGGAGCTGGATCCACTGAAACTTTACTAGTTATTCTTGGTGTAGTTTTTTGGATTGGCTGGCATGTT
>CALCPL010000090.1 GCA_937897125.1 uncultured Candidatus Pelagibacter sp.
CTTGAAATGCAAACCAGTCAACCATGTAAGAAAAAAAACTAAGTACAAATAATAACCCCCAAATCCACAGATAAATTCCTATCTTGTGTGTTGAAGTAGACTGTTCTTTGTTTTGTATCTCATCCATAGTTTATTTTACCATAAGTAAAAAAAAGCAAATATAAATACCCATACCAAATCTACAAAATGCCAATAGAGACCTAAAATTTCTATTGCAACATAATCTGATTTCATAGTCGTAAAAAAACCCCTTTTGCCATTATCAAAATCACCTCTAAAAACTTTTCTTGCATAAATAAATAAAAATATCACACCAATCGATACATGTGTTCCATGAAAACCTGTGATCATAAAAAAGAAAGATCCAAATTGTTTAGCTCCAAATGGATTTTCCCATGGTCTAACACCTTCGTGTATTAATTTTGACCATTCGAATATCTGCATGCCGACAAAAGTAAGGCCACCTATGGCTGTAGCTAATATCAGCCAGCCACACATTTTTCTATTTTTTTCATATCCATATTTAACTGCAAGTGCCATGGTTCCACTGCTTGTGATTAAAACAAATGTCATAATTGCAATTAATAACAATGGAACAGGTACGCCATTGACATGTAATGAAAATACCTCACTTGTATTTGGCCAATCCACCACAGTAGAAGTTCTTCCTTTCATGTATGAAATTAAAAAACAGCTAAATATAAAAGTATCACTTAATAAAAAAATCCACATCATAACTTTACCCCACTGAACACCTTTAAACGCAGTTTGATCTGATCCCATATCATGGGACATTCCCTTAAAACCTCCAGGTAAATTGTTTAATGAATTATCTGACATATAAATTGATTATGTTTTTTCAACCTCCGCACTTATAACTTCACTTGGTGGGGTTGTTTGAGTTATATAATCTTCTTTTGCTCCTGGTACATTAAAGTCATAAGGCCATCTATGAATAACTGGTAATTTTTCTCCCCAATTACCATGCGCTGGAGGCACTTCTGGAGTTAACCACTCTAAAGAATTTGCTTTCCAAGGATTTTTTCCAGCTGGCTTTCCAATACTCAAACTTGATACTATATTGTAAATAAATATAAGCTGTGAGAAGCCAACAATTAGAGCGGCAACAGTTATAAATTCATTCATTCCTACAGCAGAGGCTACATAAGGGCTATCATACATTTCAAAATACCTTCGTGGCACCCCAATGAAACCTAGATAGTGCATGGGAAAATAAATAGAATAAGCTCCTAAAAAAGTAAACCAAAAATGCCACTTACCTAATTTTTCACTTAACATTCTTCCTGTAACTAAGGGAAACCAATGATAAACAGCTCCCATAATTACCATAAGCGGGGCAATTCCCATCACCATATGAAAATGGGCTATTACAAAATACGTGTCAGATAATGGAATATCTACAGCAACGTTGCCTAAAAAAATTCCAGTAATTCCCCCATTTACAAAGGTCACAATAAAACCTAAGCAAAAAAGCATTACAGTATTCATTCTTATGTTGGCTCTAAATAGTGTGATTATCCAGTTATAAACTTTCAATGCAGTTGGTACTGCAATGATAAGAGTAGTTGTTGCAAAGAAAAACCCAAACCAAGGATTCATTCCACTAACATACATATGGTGGGCCCAAACAAAGAAACTTAAAGCACCAATACCGACGATAGCCCAAACCATCATTCGATATCCAAATATATTTTTTCTAGCATGAACTGATATTAAGTCTGAAACTATTCCAAAAGCAGGAAGAGCTACGATATAAACTTCAGGGTGTCCAAAAAACCAAAATAAATGCTGGAAAAGAACTGGGCTTCCACCACCATAACTTAGTACTTCTCCTGCTTGAAGAATTGTTGGCATAAAGAAACTAGTTCCAAGCATCTTGTCTAAAGTCATCATAATGCAGCTAACCAATAAAGCTGGAAAAGCTAACATTGCCAAAGCAGTTGCTGTAAAAATTCCCCAAATAGTCAATGGCATTCTCATCAAAGTCATGCCTCTAGTACGTGCTTGTAAAATAGTAATTATGTAATTTAATCCACCCATAGTAAATCCAATTACAAATAAAGATAAAGAAACAAGCATCAAAATAATTCCCATATTTGATCCTGGGGTACCTGGTAAAATTGCTTGAGGTGGATAAAGTGTCCAGCCCGCTCCAGTTGGTCCACCCGGAACAAAGAAGCTAGCCATGAGAACACAAACTGCAATAAAGAACATCCAGAAACTGACCATGTTTACATATGGGAAAACCATATCTCTTGCACCAACCATTAAAGGAATTAAATAATTCCCAAAACCTCCTAAAAATAATGCGGTTAAAAAATAAACCACCATTATCATTCCATGCATAGTTACAAATTGATAATAGTGTTCGGCAGTAATGAATGGAACTAATTCTGGAAAACCTAATTGCAAACGCATTAGCCATGAAAGTACTAAACCAACAATTCCTGTGAATACTGCAGTAAGAAAATATTGTACTCCAATAACTTTTGCATCCTGACAAAAAATCCACTTCGTAATAAAGCTATGGCCGTGATATAAATCTTGCTCTGGAAGCTCTGCAGGTCTTACATAATCAATATCTTTTGACGAACCAGAAGAGCCCAAAGTAGTTTCTGAAGACTGTGTTTTAATTGGTGTATTTTTTTGGTTATATTCGTCTGACATATTTTTTTAATTATTATTTTTTGCAACTATTGTTGATTTTAATTTGTCGTTATTTTGTTTTGCTATTAAATCTGAAAAAGTTTCTTGTTCTTTAATCCAGTTGTCATAATTGCCTTCACTTTGAACTATAACTTTTGCTCTCATAGCATAGTGACCTACCCCGCAGTATTCGGCACATAAAACCTCATACTCCCCTAGTTTATTTGGTTCAAACCAATAATAAGTAATTATTCCAGGAATAGCATCCATCTTTGCTCTAAATTGAGGCACATAAAAATTATGTAAAACATCAAGTGATCTTAATAAAATTTTTACTGGCCTATTTGTTTTTAGATGAAGCACGTCGTCTTGAATTAAAATGTCATCTTTTCCATTTGGATCATCCAAATTTATTCCAAAAGGATTGTCATCACTAATTTTTGCTACATGAGCAGTGCCTAATATTCCATCTTCACCAGGTAATCTATATTGCCATCCCCATTGCCACGCATTCACCTCGACATGCAATGCATTTTTAGGAGTATTAATATAATTATTATAAACAATTAGACCCGGTGCTAGAAGAGCAATAACTCCAACGGTAGTTGCAATAGTTAATATTTTTTCTAATTTATGATCTTCTGGTTTGTATTCAACTTTTCTGCCTTCTTCATAGGAAAATTTTAGTATGCAATAAACCATGAACAAACAAACTAAAATAAATACACCGCCACCAATCCAGAAAGTTAAATTAATTGTATCATCCATTGCCCCCCAGTTTGAGGCTATGTCTGTCCACCACCATGGAGTATATATATGGAACAGAACTGAACCAACAATTACCCCTAAAAATATAATTCCCGGGTGCATATTTGTCTCTCTCTCTTAGATAACAGTAATTGAAATAAATTTCCGAATCCATAGAAAAATATATTAATAAATGAGTAAATAAGGCTTTATAGTGAATTAAATTATGTTTGGTAAATTTAGTCTCTTTGTAGTTGTGCTGGTTTTAGTTTTTTGCTTTTATTTTGTAATTTCTCTGGGGGCAGGAGTTTTTTCAAAAAAAGAAAAGAAACCAGAAATACAAAAATATTTAAAATCTGTTAATATTTTATTAATTTTTATAATTGTTGTTGGGGCTATTTTAACGTTGTTTCTTTAAAGCATTTAACCAAGTAGTGCTCGACACCAAGCAATAACTGTATCATTAAAAACATACATAATTAAAAAAAATACACACCAAACAATTAATAAAAAAGCCCAATAAAGAGATAGTGCATCTATACTTTTTTGTTCTTTTATAATTTCTTCTTTTTTAAGTTTATTAACTTTGGAAAAAACTTTCCCCCAAAAAAATAATCCTCCTAAAAGATGTAAACCATGAAGTGCAGTAAAAATATAAAACGATGAAAAATAATTATTTGTAGAAACATAGTTTCCATTTTTCATTAATTGAAACCAAAAAAAGATCTGCCCAAATAAAAAAACATAACTTAAAAAGCCAACTATAAGTAAATTTCTTTTAATTTTTTCAAAATTATTGATTTTTAAATCATTTGTGATTTTATTAAAAAAATACGCAACATATAATAAAACTAAAGTATTTAACCATAATAAATTAGGTTTCAATAGATACTCTGTATCTTGAGTCACTGGAATGCTATAAAGGTATCCTGTAACAACTAAAGTAAATAATACAGTACTTACACCAAAGATAACAATAACGGCTGATGTCTGCAACGATATATCAAAAGTTTTACCTTGATGATGGTTATCACTTTCCATCTGTTCTTTTTCCCAAGGCTTATCAGACAATGTTCCAAAAAGTTTTTTAATAAATTTAGACATAATTATAATATATAATATATTAATTCATAAAATATGAAATTAAAGACCTCAATAACTATACTGGGTGGCTGTTTGTTAATTTTTTTATTTATTATGTTGCCTATTGTATTATCGATACAAGAAAAGAAAGAAGATATTGTAGCCTCATATACTGGATCTGCATTTACTTTAATAGATGTAAATAATGAGCCCATAACAGAAAAATCTTTTCAAGGACCGTTAACTGCAATTTTTTTTGGTTTTACAAATTGTCCTGATATATGTCCAATGACACTATCTAATCTAGATCAGGTTATCGAAAAATTAGATGATAGTGAGAAAAAAAATTTGAAAGTTTTTTTTGTAAGTATTGATCCTGAAAGAGACAATCCTCAAATAATTAAGGATTACTTGAATTCATTTAAAAGTAAGATCTATGGAATAACTGGAGATCCACAAAAAGTATTTTTGCTTTCAAAATCATGGGGTGTTTTAAGTGAAAAAATCTTTAATGAAGACGGTGGTTATTTAATCAATCATAGTTCTTCAATACTTTTATTAGATAAAGGAAAGTATATTGATCGAATTAGTCATCATGAAAATTTGGAAGATATTTTTAAAATAATTAAGAGTTATTTGTAAGCTTGTAAAAATTATTATGTATTTTTCCTCACATATAAATAAAATAAAAAAATTGACAGTGCTAAAGAAAACCAAGTAATAGCATACTTTTTGTGACTATTTGAAATATTTACAGTAATAATTTTTGGTTTTGGTAATTCTAAATTATTATTTAAGTAAATTACAAATGGTGAAAATTTTTTATTTGTATATTGAAAAATATCATCCCTATCTAAAGTAAACCAGTAATTATCGTTAATATCATTAACAGGCTTAAACCTGTTAGCCTTAGATTGTTTTCTTAACGTTCCTAAAATATTTTTATGATCAAAAATATCAATTTCTTTAGTATTTTTTTTATCAAAAGGTATCCATCCTCTATTTAATAAAAAGTTTTTATTATTAATTATAATTGGATTAACAACATTAAATCCTGGTGCACCTTTTTCGTTTAAACTATACAAATAAATTTGTTTATCAAAATCTATAACCCCTGAAGTTTTGATTTTTAGATAGTCCTCAGGAACATTGGTCATTAAATCAACAGGTTCTTTCTTCAAAGAAACATCAATTTTATTTAATAATTCATTTTTCCAATCTAATCTTACTAGTTGCCAGCTACCTAATGCTATAAATATAGATATAAAAAAGAATACAAAAATTGAAAATAAAAGTTTATTTCTCAAGGTTAACTATTAACTTCCCCAAATATAGATTGAAGCAAATAGGAATAACCATACTACATCAACAAAATGCCAGTACCACGCAGCAGCCTCAAAGCCGAAAAACTCACCTTTTTTATAATGACCAGTCTTGCCTCTCCACCAACATACAGCTAAAAATATAGTTCCTACGACGACGTGAAACCCATGAAAACCTGTTGCCATATAAAACACAGCACCATATATATTTCCTGAAAAATCAAAACTTGCATGATGGTATTCATAAATCTGCAATAAAGAAAAGCTAAAACCTAAAACAACTGTCATTGCCAAACCTTGCACAAAACTTTCTCTATCACCTTCTTCTAAGGCATGATGCGCCCAGGTAACTGTAGTTCCTGATAATAGTAGAATTAATGTATTTATCAATGGAATATCCCAAGGATCAAATGTTATAATACTGTCTCTTATACACATCTCCGAGCCCACGAGACAAGAGGCAATCTC